>RFPX01000100.1 GCA_009925955.1 Betaproteobacteria bacterium | reverse complement strand
GAGGACATGCGCGAGGCCTACTGGAGCAAGCGCTATACCGGCGCCCGGCGAGCACCCATGGAAGACGGCGGTGCGCTGGCGGGCCTGCGCAAAACCCTGAGCGGCTATCTGAACTCCGAGGACCGCGCCACGCCCTGAGCCTGTGCAACGGCACAATGCGGCCATGGGTGACGCCACCATCCCTCTCATCGACCTGCGCCATGCCGCCCTCAAGGCGGTGGTGCCCTCCGTCCTCACACCCGCCAATGGGCTGCTGACCGACCGTTTGGGCAGGCCGCTGCGCGACCTGCGCATTTCGGTCACCGACCGCTGTAACTTCCGCTGCAGCTATTGCATGCCCAAGGAAGTGTTCGACAGCCAGTACAAGTTCCTGCCCCAGTCGTCTTTGCTGAGCTTTGAGGAAATCACCCGGACTGCGGCGGTGTTCGCCGCGCATGGGGTGCAGAAGATTCGGCTGACCGGTGGCGAGCCATTGTTGCGAAAACACCTGGAGGTCCTCGTGGGCATGCTGGCCCAGCTGCGCACGCCGCAGGGCCAAGCAATGGACCTGACGCTGACCACCAACGCCTCGGTGCTCACGCGCAAGGCCAAGGCCCTCCAAGAGGCCGGGCTTCAGCGCATCACCATCAGCCTGGACGCCTTGGATGACGCCATCTTCAGACGCATGAACGATGTGGACTTCCCGGTGGCCGACGTGTTGGCAGGGATCGAAGCCGCGGCAAAAGCGGGACTGGCGCCCATCAAGGTCAACATGGTGGTCAAGCGCGGCGTGAACGACCACGAAATCTTGCCGATGGCGCGGTTCTTCCGCGAACACTTCGGCACGGCCGTCGTGCTGCGGTTCATCGAGTACATGGACGTGGGCAACACCAACGGCTGGGCCATGGATCACGTGGTGCCCTCGCATGAGGTGCGTCGGCGAATTGAGGAGCACCATCCCCTGGTGGCCCTGGAAGCCAACGCCGAGGGCGAGACAGCGCAACGCTGGGCGTATGCAGACGGCCGGGGTGAGCTCGGTTTCATCTCCAGCGTCACGCAAGCCTTTTGTGGGGACTGCAACCGGGCACGCCTGTCCACCGAGGGGCGCCTGTACCTGTGCCTGTTCGCCAACCAAGGCTACGACCTGCGCCCATTGCTGCGAGAGGAGCAGGCCAGCGACGAGCAGTTGGCGGCGGCCATCGCCGGAATCTGGTCTCAGCGCACCGACCGCTACTCCGAGCTGCGGGGGCAGAACGCCGCCCCAGCCCTTGCCGGCGCTCGCAAGGTTGAGATGCACTACATCGGAGGCTGAAGCATGGGGATTGATCGGCAGGACATCACGGGGCTCATCCTGGCGGGCGGTCGGGGCAGCCGCATGGGCGGCGTCGACAAAGGCCTGCAGAACTTTCGGGGCTCGCCCCTGGCCTTGCACGCCGTGATGCGCCTGGGCGCCCAGGTCGGCCAGCTGATGATCAACGCCAACCGCAACCTGAGTGCCTATGAGGCGCTGGAGGTTCCGGTCTGGCCGGACAGCACACCGGACTTTGCCGGGCCGCTGGCGGGCATGCTCACAGGCTTGGAACATTGCGAGACCGCCTGGATGGCCACCGTACCCTGCGACGCCCCGCTGTTCCCCTTGGACATGGTGCAGCGCCTGGCCGACGCAGCCCTTGCGCACGACGCCGAGATCGCGATGGTCAGCGCGCCAGAGCATCCCGGTGAGCCCCCGCGTGCACAACCGGTGTTCTGCCTGCTGCGCATGGAGCTGTCCGAAAGCCTGGCGGCCTTCCTACAGAGCGGGGGCCGAAAGATCGACGAGTGGACCGCCACCCGGCGCACCGTTCTGGTCCCCTTCGACGATGCTCCCGCATTTCGCAACGCCAACACCCTGGACGAGTTGCACCGCTTGACGGCCTAGTCGGCCTGCACGGTCTGTTGCTGCACGCCTTCATGGGCAGCGCAGCGCGGCTCTCCCTTGGCAGCTCCACACCATGAACCCGTTACGCACCGAACCCCAACGCCTTCAGGACATTGCCGACCGCTTGGCTGGTTACGACCCCAACGCCCTTGCGGTGGCTCAGGCCCAGGCCTTCATCGCCGCGTTGGTGCCCACGGTACAGGGCGTCGAGCAGCTGGCGCTGCGCAGCGCCTTGGGCCGCGTACTGGCACAGCCCATCCTCTCGCCGCTGGACGTGCCCTCGCACGACAACTCGGCGATGGACGGCTATGCGCTGCGGGGCCAAGATTTGCGCAGCGACGGCCCCACCGAGCTGAAGATCGCGGGCAAGGGCCTGGCCGGGCTGCAGTTTGAAGGAACGGTGGCCCCGGGCGAATGTGTTCGCATCACCACGGGGGCGGTCATGCCCGCGGGGCTGGACACGGTGGTCCCCCAGGAGTTCGCCACGGTGGTCAACGGCGTGGTACGGGTGGAGCCGGGTGTGGTGCGGCCCGGTGACAACCGACGCTTGGCGGGTGAGGACCTGGCCAAAGGGGCGGTGGCCTTGCCGCAGGGCCGCTTGCTGACCGCTTCGGACTTGGGGGTGGCTGCTTCCCTGGGGCGGGCCGAGCTGCCCGTTCGCCGCCGCCTGCGGGTGGCCTTCTTTTCCACTGGGGATGAACTGCGATCGCTGGGCGAAACGCTGGATACCGGCTGCGTGTACGACAGCAACCGTTACACCATCTGGGGCATGTTGCAGCGACTGGGTTTCGTGGACCTGATCGACATGGGCGTGGTGCGGGACAACGCAGCCGCCCTGACCGCAGCGTTTGAGCAGGCGTCCCAATGTGCAGACGCCATCATCACCTCGGGCGGCGTGAGCGTGGGCGAGGCCGACCACACCAAACAGGTGATGGCCGCCCTGGGCGATGTGGCCTTCTGGCGCATCGCCATGCGTCCGGGCCGCCCCATGGCCATCGGGCGGCTGCACGGTGGCACCGTGTTGTTTGGCCTTCCGGGCAACCCGGTGGCCGTCATGGTGACCTTCTACGCCTTTGTGCGTGGTGCGCTGCTGCAGATGGCCGGAGTACAGGGCTTGCCGCCAGTTCTGCTCAAGGCACGGTGCCAAACACCCTTGCGCAAGAAGCCCGGTCGCACCGAGTACCAACGGGGCATCGTTACACGGGGGTCAGACGGACAGTGGGAGGTGCGCATCACCGGCGCACAAGGCTCGGGCATCCTCAGCAGCATGAGCGCGGCCAATGGCCTGGTGATCCTGCCCCACGAAAGCGGCTCCGTGAACACCGGCGACTGGGTCGACGTGTGGCCCTTTGAAGGGCTGATCTGACGGAGGCCTGAATGAGGGCACAGCGTAAAGGCGCCGCTTGAAGGCGCCTTGCGTGCACCTCAGGCCCCAGCCTGGGCCACACCTCGGTTGGCCAAGGCGTCGGCCCGCTCGTTGCCCACATCACCGTTGTGGCCCTTCACCCAATGCCAGCTCACCTCGTGGGACGCGGCCAATCCATCCAAGGTCTGCCACAGGTCGATGTTCTTCACGGGCTTGCGGTCGGCCGTCTTCCATCCACGCGCCTTCCAGCCTCGAATCCACGACGTGATGCCCTGGCGCACGTACTCGCTGTCGGTGTAGAGGTCCACGGCGCACGGGCGCTTGAGCGAGGCCAAGGCTTGGATCACGGCGGTCAATTCCATGCGGTTGTTGGTGGTGACACGCTCTCCACCGAACAACTCGCGCTCATGCTGACCGTAGCGCAACCAGGCCCCCCAACCGCCGGGCCCCGGGTTGCCCTTGCAGGCACCATCGGTGTAAATCAGCACGCGCTCCTGGGCCATGTCAGCGGTCCTGTGCATCCGAGGCCGGCCTGCCCCCAGGCGCGGGCGCAGCTGGCACGGCAGACCCGCCGTGCAGCAGCCGATGGTGGCGCTGTGCGACCACCGCCGGTGATGCTGCCCGCGTGCCCTTGGCCTGCCGGCTCAGCCCCAACAGGCGCATGCCCCGCACCCGTTTGACCGCCATCACGGCGTACAGGCCACCCAGCACCGGCCACCACCGGTCTCCCAAGGGCTCCATCCACCGCAGTCGGTCCAACCAAGCTTGGTTCCCCACGGGCGGCGTGTAACAGCCAAAACGGCCGCCCTCCACTTCAAAGCTCAGGAGGTGCAGCCAATCCCGAAGGCGCCAGTAGCCCACCCACTCCTGGACCGTGGACAGGGCCGACGGCGGTGCCGTCTCGACAGTGCGGCGCGAAAGCCGCCGGGCCCGCCCAGCCATACCCCACAAGCTGGCCGGGTTGAAGCCGGTGATCAGCAAGCGCCCCTCAGGCCGAAGGACCCGTTCGGCTTCTCGCAGGGTTTGGTGGGCATCTGCGCTGGCCTCCAGGGTGTGTGGCATCACCACCAGGTCCAGGCTGTTGCTCTCAAAGGGCAGCGCGTGGAACTCCGCACAGATGGCCGCCATTCCATGGGCATGAACAGAGGTGCCCGGCGCAACGCCCGATGCGCCCTCCCATGCGTCGGGACTCAAGAGCCAACGGTGCGGCATGCGGTTGTTGCGCAGCGCCTGCAACTCGGGCATTCCCAATTGCAACGCGTGATAGCCAAACACGTCAGCGACCCAATCATCAAGCTGCGCCTGCTGCCAAGCCAGGGCGTGTGCACCGGCCACGGAAAGGCTCCACCTCCTCGGGCTGCCGACGGGGTCGTTCCTATAATCCGGTGTGTTGTTGACGTCCATCACTTCATGATCGAACTGTTGAGTTTGCCGGCCTTCACCGACAACTACATCTGGATGGTGCACAACGGCCGCGAGGCAGCGGTTGTGGACCCGGGTGATGCCGAGGTGGTTCGACAAGCCTTGCGCATTCGGCGCCTGTCTCTGACGTCGATTCTAGTGACGCACCACCACCCTGACCACACGGGCGGTGTTCAAGGCCTGCGCGACGTGCTGCAGGGTCCGGTGTATGCCCCAGCCCATGAGCGCACGCCCGAACCCCATGTGCCGGTTCAGGAGGGCATGGCGCTGGAGTTGCTCGGGCAGCCGCTGCGGGTGCTGGAGGTGCCTGGGCACACCCTCGGCCACATCGCCTTTGTCATGGAGCCGCACGGGCAAGCTCCCATCCTGTTTTGCGGCGACACCCTGTTTTCTGGTGGCTGCGGCCGGCTGTTTGAGGGCACCCCTGCACAGATGCACGCCTCGCTGTCCCGCTTGGCACAACTGCCCGGGCGCACGCGGGTGTGTTGTGCCCACGAGTACA
>RFPX01000099.1 GCA_009925955.1 Betaproteobacteria bacterium | reverse complement strand
GACGCCCGTCGCTTGGCCGCCTGGCCCGTGCAGATGATGCTGCCCTTTCGAATGCCCCGCAGGCGCTAGTGGCCCTGACCGGGCGGCGGCTTGGGTGTGTCGTCGGTGCTCTTGCCCTGCTGCTCGGCTTCAAGTTCTCGGGCCCGTTGGGCCTGCAGCCGGGCGCGGTCTTGCTTGACCGAGCGCAGCTGCCACCACCCAAAGGCCAGGGCGCCGCCGAACACCAGCACGCCTTCGATCAGGATCAGCGGCCAGTGTTCGCTGTCCATGTGGGCACGCCAATGTCGTTGCGGCGCAAGCGCTCTGCCTCGCGCCGTTCGAACAGGTCGATGAGCCAAACCACGCGGCCGTCATCGGTGGAGGCTTCGCCAAGGTCGGGCGCACCGGCCGGGTCGCTTTGGGCCGAAGCCCGCACGAGGAATTCGGTGGCTCCCAGCGCCGCGTCCCAGGTGCCTTCCGGGCCCGCCGCGCGGCGTGGCCGCGTGGGGCTGGCCAGCGCCTTTCCCAGGAGCAAGAGCTTGCGCCGGCTGGACACCACGGCCCGGCTGTCCACGGAGTTGTTTCCTCGGCGCTCGACTTCACGGCCGATCTCCGCATACACCAAGCCCGCGGCACGGATGGCCGCTTGGCAGTCTTTGGGCAGCAGGCCAATGCCGGCTTCTGCGCGCTTGTACAAGGCGTCGGCCTCGCTCAGCAGCCGCTGGACCACGCGCCCGATGGCCTCGTTGAAGCCGGGGTCCTGCATCCACAGGTCGGGGTCCAGGCCTTCCTGGCGCATCCATTGGCGCGGCAGGTACAGGCGACCCGCGCGAGCGTCCTCACCCACGTCGCGGGCAATGTTGGTGAGCTGCATGGCCACGCCTAAATCGCAGGCACGGGCCAGCGCGGCGGCGCTGCGCACACCCATGATCAGGGTCATCATCGCGCCCACGGTGGAGGCCACGCGTGCCGCATAGGCGTGCAGGTCTTCGATGGTTTCGTACCGCCGCTGCTGCGCATCCCAGGCAAAGCCCTCCAAGAGCGCGTCCAGCAGTGCACGGGGAATCTGATGCTGGTGAACCACCATGGCCAGCGCCAGGTCGGACTCCAGTTGTTGCGGGTGGGCGCGATAGACCGCATCCAAGCGCTGCTGCAATTCGGCGGTGGCCGCGGCCTTGTCCACACCATCGTCGATCAGGTCATCGGCCACGCGGCAAAAGGCATAGAGCGCCGTGGCGGCCAGCCGTATGCGGGGCGGCAAGAGCAAGGAGGCGGCAAAGAAGGTCTTGGAGCCCCCACGCATCAGGCTTCGGCAGGCCTTGAGATCGAAGTCCTCGGGCAACCGTTGGCCCAAGGCGCTGGGAGGAGGCAGGGCGTGGGTGTTCATGGGCGTAGGCTGAATTCGTGAGCAGGGGGAATGACCTTGTCCAGCGCCATGGCCGACATGAGCACGCCAGGAACGCCCGCGCCAGGGTGGGTGCTGGCGCCCACCATGTACAGGTGTTGGATGTCTTCGCTTCGGTTGTGGGGCCTGAACCAGGCGCTTTGCAGCAGCAAGGGCTCCAATCCGAACGCCGCACCCTTGTAAGACAGCAGCCGGTCTTGAAAGTCCAGCGGTGTGGTCACGCGCGAGGTGACGATGTGGGACCCCAAGTCCGGCAGCACCGTGCGCTCCAGTGCCTCCTGCACCGACTGGCGGTAGCGCTCGGCCGTGGCGGGCCAATCGGTGCCGCTGTCCAGGTGCGGCACCGGTGACAGGGCATAGAACGCGTCGCAGCCGGCAGGGGCCATGCTCGGGTCGCTGGCACTGGGACGGTGCAGGTAGAGGCTGAAGTCCGGGGCCAGGCGATGGCGCTTGAAGATGTCCTTGAGCAGGTCTCGATAGCGCGGCCCCAAGACCAGCATGTGGTGGGGCACGTCTTCGTAGCGTCGGTTGGTGCCGAAGTACCACACGAACAGGCTCATGGAGTAGCGGCCTTTCTCAATGCGGCGGTCGCTCCAGTGCCGGCGGTGCTCGGGTGCGATGAGGTTCTTGTAGGTCCAGGCCACATCGGCGTTGCACACCACCAGGTCGGCGTGGAGGGTTTGGCCATCGGCCAGCGTGACGCCTTGGGCACGCCCTTGCTTCACCAGAATCTGTCGAACCTCGCTGTTCAAGCGAATGTCATGGCCCTGGCCGCGGATGAGTTTGGCCAGGCCCTGTGCGAGCGCGCCTGTTCCGCCCATGGCCCAGTGCACGCCCCAGCGCTTTTCCAGCGCATTGATCAGGGCATACGCCGACGTCACCGAGAAGGGGTTGCCGCCGATCAGCAGAGGGTGGAAGCTGAAAACGATGCGCAGTTTGGGGTTGCTCAGGTAGCTGGCCACCCGGTCGTAGATGGGTGTCCAAGCACGCATGCGCACCATCGAGGGGATGGCGGCCAGCAGGTCGCCGACACTGTCGAACGGAACGGTTCCCAGGCCTTCGAAGCCCAGCTTGCGGCACTTTTCGGCGTAGGCCATGAAGCGGTCGTAGCCTTCAATGTCCTCCGGGGCGAAGCGCGCCACTTCTTCGCGCATCCGGTCGGTGTCGCCGCAATAGTCGAAGTGAGAGCCGTCATCAAAGCGGATGCGGTAGAACGGGTCCATCGCCTTGAGGGTGACGTGGTCGCTCATGCGCTGGCCGCACAAGGTCCAGAGTTCTTCCAACAGGTGAGGCGCGGTGATGATGGTGGGCCCGGCATCGAAGGTGTAGCCGTCTTGGCGCCACACGGCGGCGCGACCGCCGACCTGGTCAAGCTTTTCCAGCACCGTCACCCGGTAGCCTTTGGCCCCCAGGCGTACGGCAGCGGCCAAGCCGCCAAAACCGCTGCCGATGACGATGGCGTGCGGCCGAACGGCGGCAGGCCCCAGTGATCCCCCCTGGGGCGGGTGGACCACGCCTGGGTCAGGCCGAGCGGGCGTGTAGTAGCTCTTCATCGGTCTGGATCCTCAGGTGTGCGGTGCCCGTGGTGGGTGCGGACGGCGGCGTGTGGCCCTCGGTGGTGGCCCCGCCTATGGGGTCTTGCGCCAAGGGGGCTGTCCCGGGCTTGGGGTGCTCGCGCAGGGCCCAACGCCACAGGGCACTGGGGTTGACCGGCAGCACCAGCATCCAGTGTTCCAAGGTGCCCATGGCCAGCAAGGTGGCCACCAACAGCTTGCCGATGGCCGTGGCGCTGCCCGGCTCCGCGGCCATGGCGCCCATCACCAGCCACACCACCAGCGCCGTGGACACCGTGATGGACCACGGCATCAGAAGGTTCATCGGCGCGCGGCGGAAATAGTGCTGCAGGTAGTTCAGGTGGCTGGGGAGAAACTCCAAACCCAGGTTGCGAACGCCCAGAAACAGATTGAGCTTGGCGCTGGCCCTCATGCACCAAAGACCCGCAAAGGTCCACAGGCCCACGGTGTTGGCCTGGTTCCACGTCATGGCCGCCAGCAGGCTCAAGGACAACAGCAGCCACAGTTCATGCCACAGGATCACCTGAACGGCTTGGAGGGCTTGACGCCAGCGGGAACAGCCCTCGGTGTGGCCCCACTTGCGTGGGCCGGTGATCCAGCCGGTGAGAAAGGACAGTTCATGCCAACCCCACAACAAGAGCGCGCAGGTGAACGCGCAGTAGGCGCCCGCCACGCTGGTTTGTGAGGCCGTGTGCGCCAGGCCCAGCAGCGCCCCAATGGCCAGCAGGCTGGAGATCACCAGGCTCCAGCGGAAGGTGCGGTGTGGCAGGCCGTCCAGCAGGATCACCACGCCGGTGCTGAACCACCAGATGAACACGGCGAAGACCGCCGGCAGGAGCCAGTCAGCCATGGGCGGGGGCCCTTGCGTGGGTTGCGCCGAGCATCATCAAGCGGCCGTGTCTCACCAAGCCGGCTGCATCCGAATCTGCTCGGGCAGCTCGTGAGACTTCACCGGCAGGGTGTACAGGCGCAGATAGGTCCATCCGGCGGCCAGGGCACAGCCCGCGCGCTGCAGTTGGCCCACCACGCCGCCGCGTTCACGGGCCGCCTCCATGCGCCGGGACAGGTCGACCAGTCGGTCCATGCCGGCCCGGAAGGCGGGGTTGTCCAGATCCAGGGTGAGGGGGAAGACCTGGCGTGTGATCTCCGAGGTGATCTTCAGGACCTGCCAGTCGTACTCCGTGGAGTCCAAGCCCATGGCGTTGTGCAGCATGGGGCGGGTGTGGTCCCGGACGTACATGGTGGCGTAGACGGCCAACAGGAAGAAGCGGATCCACAGCTTGTTGCCACCCTGCAGCAGATGGGGGTTGGCCCGCATGATCAGGGCGAACGATTCGCCGTGGCGGAATTCGTCGTTGCACCAGCGCTCGAACCAGCGAAAGATCGGATGAAAGCGCTTATCGGGGTGCTTCTCCAATTGGCGGAAGATGCTGATGTACCGCGCGTAACCGATCTTCTCCGACAGGTAGGTGGCGTAGAAGATGTACTTGGGCTTGAAGTAGGTGTACTGCTTGGTTCGCTTGAGGTCACCGAGGTCGATGCCGATGCCGAAATCCCGCAGGGACTGGTTGATGAAGCCGGCGTGGCGAGACTCGTCACGCGCCATGAAGCGCATGAGCTGCTTGATGTCGGGGTTGTCCACGTTCTTGGCGATCTCGTTGTACAGGATGCAGCCTGAAAACTCCGAGGTCACCGAGGTGATGAGAAAGTCCACGAACTCCTTGCGCAGTTCAGGCGTCAGCGCGGCCAGGCTGGCACGGGCCTCATCGCCGAAGGCGGCGTCGCGCTGGAAGTGGTCGTGGTTGTTGTCGCCTTCGTACTCGGCCATCATCGCGTCCCACTCGGCCCGCACGGGCGACACGTCGATCGCGTCCATCGCCTTGAAGTCGGTGGTGTAGAAGCGCGGGCTCAACAGCGTGGTTTCCTTGGCCTTACGGGCGGCGTCATCGGAGCTGCTGAACCCCGGTGCGGCGATGCCGTTGGGGAGGGTTTGGCGGTCTGTGCTCATGGCGTTTCCTTCTGAATCAATCGTGCAAAGCTGCCGGCGTGTTGAGGCCCAAAGGACTCCAGGTCCAGTCGTGTTCCGGTTTGGGGGTCGATCAGCGTGAGCCGCCCGTCTTGCCGCAGGTGCAGCTCAAACGGAGCCTGCGCTCCGATGTTGCGGCGCATGCGGTCGTGGCTGAGCACGCGCAGGGCGCCGCGCAGAAAGCCCGCCTCGCCCTCCACCACGGCCAGTCGCTGGCCGTGCACGCCATCGCGAACC
>RFPX01000098.1 GCA_009925955.1 Betaproteobacteria bacterium | reverse complement strand
GTGCCGAGTTGTGCGTGCACAGTACGAGGATGTGTCGTGTCATTTCAGCGCTTGCCAATATCGGAGACCTGCTTGCGCAGGGACATGCTGTCCAGGCTGAATGCGCCGTCATGGGTTGACCAGGCCACACCGGGCAAACCTCGCCTGCGGCTTGGTCGCATACCGTGAAGATGAAATCCATCTCGGGCGCCCCCGGCCGGGCGAACTCTTCCCACCCCTTGCTTCGAAGGCCTTCGGTGGAAATGCCACGGCGTTGAAGTTCCCGGACGGCCAGTGCGTGAACCGACCCCTTTGGATGACTGCCCGCGGAGAATGCACGGAAGCGACCGCGCCCCATTTCGTTCAGCAGTGCTTCACCCAAAATGGATCGTGCGGAGTTGCCTGTGCAGATGAACAGGACGTTAAAGACTTTGTCGCTCATGGATGCCCTAGCAGCAGGAGGGTGTCACCTTCACCGGAAAAGGCCCGTGTTCCCCAGGTCTTGTCTTCGGTACGCAGCATGCCGAAGCCTCTGACACCTCAACCGATGCCTTCTCGCTGAAAACGGGTATGGAATCCAGTGTGTGGAACTGCTCCCATGCAATGCCCTGCGGATCGGTG
This sequence comes from Betaproteobacteria bacterium, assembly GCA_009925955.1. Taxonomy (GTDB): domain Bacteria; phylum Pseudomonadota; class Gammaproteobacteria; order Burkholderiales; family Burkholderiaceae_C; genus RFTU01. Next base: position 4,733 of record RFPX01000098.1, on the reverse strand, counting down.
ACCCAGTACTTGTCACTGCGCGAGTAGCAGCAGGTGGTTTGACCCTCGTCGATCAGCGCCATGTCAGCTGCCTCTGCCTGTACCTTTAGGGCTTTGAGTTCTGCCTCGGTTTCAGTTTGAATTCCGAGGTGATCTACACCGAGCTTGGTGCCTCTTGTGGAGATGGCGAAGTTGATCCTCGGGTCATCGAGCATCCACTTCGCGTAATCGGACTCCACGCGAGTGGGGCTGGTGCCGAACATGGCGGAGTAGAAGGCGATGCTCTTGCCCAAGTCTTCAACGTGGGCGTGAACGTGGAATCGTTTCATGTAAGGGGCTCCTTCTTCAGCACGCGCATGACACCTCAGCCTCAACGGCACAAGCCTCACCCGCACAACAGTTCTCGGTCAGGTATCCCAACAGCGCCTTCATGTGGTCATAGGCGGCGCGGTAGATGATGTTTCGGCTGGCACGTTCTTGGGTCACAAGCCCCGCATGGGCCAGTTCCTTGAGGTGAAAGGACAGGGTGTTTGGGGGGATGCCCAACCCTTCGGCCATGGCGCTAGGGGTGAGTCCAGCCTGCCCAGTCATCACCAGGGCACGGAAGACCTTCAGCCGCACCGGCTGGGCCAGGGCAGCAAGAGCATTGACAACGGTATGTTCATCCATACTTCCAGTATAGCGGAAATATGGATTTGAGGAAAGTCTGGCGGCCGTGGCTTGGTCTGTCGCGGCGTCAAGGATGGGGTTTGCTCAATCCTGAGGACTCAAGCGTGCGGCCTGAAGTGCCATGTGCGTATGTGCGAGCCCCAGCAGGGGTGTCGGGCAGTTCAGATTTGCTCCTCGTCGGACCAGGGCGCCCAGGATGTGGTCGTGTTCCGTGCGTTGGCCGCTCTGAAGGTCTCGCAGCATGGACGCTGTGAAAGATGACCCCGGTGCGGTCAGCATTTCCAGCGCCTGTGCTGATGCTCGGGCGCTGATCGGGTGTCCACTGGCCTGAGCCACCCGGCAACACTCCTGGTACATCTGTTCTGTGACGGTCCTGCCGAATGGTGTGGCCACGATCTCACCAACCGACCCGCGACACAGGGTGGTCATGCCCGCCAAGCTGGCCAGAAATACCCACTTGTCCCACAGCACCTGTTCAATGTTCAGCGCCAGGGCGCTTTCAAAAGGTGCCTTGGTGCACCAGGCGATGAAGGCCGCGGCGGTGTCCTCGTGGGCTGGGTGGCGTGCACCCACCGTCAGCCGGTGCATCGGCGTCAACTGGCGAACGGCGCCTTCAGGCGTGATCGTTGCCGCGATGTGTGCGACGCCGCCCAAGACCCGATCCTTGCCCAAGTGCGCATCCAACCGTTGCAGGTGGTCCAAGCCGTTGAGGAAGGGCAAGACGGCAGCACCGTCCAAAGCAGGCTGGATGGACTTCATCGCGTCATCCAAGTCATAGGACTTCGGTGCCAGGATGATCAGGTCAAAGCCGGGCCGGATGTCTGGTGCCGTGATGGTCTTGGGTTTCACGACAAATGCGCCGTTAGAGGCTTCCACTCGCAAGCCCTGCTTGTCGATCAAGGCTTTCCGCCGTTCACGCAAGAGGTAGGTGACGTCGGCCCCCGCTTGAATCAGATGCGCACCAAAGTAGCCTCCAATGCCACCTGCACCCACGATCAGAATCTTCATGTGGACCCCCACCGATGGTCACACGGGGCCGGTGTACTCACCGCGAGCCGGGTAGTCCTTGGCGACCGCGAAATCGATGGCAGACAAGAGGTCCTGGAACGATGGGCGAGCAAAGGGCATGGTCTGCGTGGAGCCATAGTAAAGGGCCCCGTCGGGCCTGACGATGAACAAACCTGGCTCACTGAAGAGGGCGGGCTCGTCAAGACCAATGGACGTCGTCCCGCGCGAGGCGCTGATGTACAAGCCCCATTGGCGCGCAGCAGCCAAGCTCAGGCCATATCCCACACGCAGGTTGACGGCCTGTATCTTGGCAGCCATGGCCTGTGCGCGTTCAGCGCTGTCGCTGCTCACGGCGATGGCGCGTACGCCGCGCTTTTCAAACTCCGGCATCAGACGCTCGAGTTCCATCAGGTACTTCGCGCAGATCGGGCAATGCAAGCCCCTGTAGAACACGATGAGGTCGAACGTGGGGGCGGGGGTCTCTCCCAAGACGAAGTGCCCTGCGTCGACTGTTGAAACGTTCAAGGCCGGAACCGGTCGGCGTGGAACCAATGCTTGGGTGCTCATGGCGTGTCCTTTTCTGCTTTGATCTGATGTGGTGTGAAGGAAGGGATAGGGAGAAGTGTGCTGTACGATTGGAATTCAAAAATTCAATAACGATTGCAATTCGTACAAATGGCCGAGCACAAACTGGATCGTCTTTCAGCCCTCCTGGAGGGATTGGCGCCCGAGGTGAGCCTTGGCTTGGCCCATGATGTGTGCGTGCAGGGGTCGCCTCAATCGGGCATGGCCAACACCTTGCAACTGTTTTTCCTGACCTGTGGCAGTGCCGAGTTGAAGACGGGCGCGTCAGCTCAGCAGATTGGCGCGCCAGCCTTGATTGCCGTGCATGGCAGCCAACCGTTCGTCCTGCACCGGTTTACAGCCGAGGCTTCCTGCCGCCTGGTGGCCGCCCAGGTGAGGCTTACGGGGCCTGTGGCCACCTTGTTCCTGGAGGAATTCGCCATACCCAGGACCGTTGCCCTGAGCCACGGAGAGCCTGCCCTGCGTTTGGCGGTGGCGATGATCGAATCTGAGTTGGCTGCGCCGCGCTGCGGCCAGCCCGCCTTGCTCAACCGTGCGGGAGACATCCTGTTCATTGGGCTCCTGCGTCACCTGGTGGCCAACCCTGGGGCTATGGGAGGCGGCCTTTTCAACGGCTTGGCCGATCCTCGGATTGCCAAGGTGCTGGTGGCCATGCACCACAGACCCACGCACCCTTGGGACCTCGCACTGCTGGCACATGAGGCGGGCATGTCGCGAACAGCCTTCTCCACCAAGTTTCACGAAACGATGAGGCGGCCCCCAGGAAAGTACCTGGCTGCTCTACGGCTGGCGATGGCTCAACGTGCGGTCGAGTTGGGCAAGGGACTTAAGGAGGCCGCCCGGCTCTCCGGCTACGGCAACCCGTCGGCGCTGTCGCGCGCCTTGGCCAGGGCTCGTTCACCCACGCCGTCCCTCTGACGCCCTGGTGCGGCAGATATGGGCCCCGCGGGCCTGGCGGTGGCGGCCCTCACAGCACGCGAAACGCAGCCGCGGCCACCAGCGTTGGGGGTAGCGCGGCCAGCAGCAGCTTGCCTGCGTTGACCACCCCTTCGTCGAACTTGCCCTTGAGTATGGCCACCCCGGCCGGGTTGGGTGCGTTGGCGATCACGGTCAGCCCCCCGCCGGTCACAGCTCCCGCCACGATCGCCACCTTGAACTCGTCACTCAAGCCCGGCACCAGTGAAGCCAGGTAGGTCAGGGCGGCGTTGTCGGTGATGGCCGTCAGGGCGGTGGCTCCGTAGAAGACGGCATCGGCGCTCAGGCCCATGAGCAGGGGCTGAAGCCACCAGGACTGCTGACCGCCCAACACAACCAGGCCTGCCAGGAAGAAGGCCACCAGCAAGGCCTCGCGCAGGATCAGGCGGTCCTGGTGCTGGGCGTACGCCGTGGCATAGCCGATGAAGAACAGCAGCAGCCCCATGAAGACCACCGGGTGGTGCGCAAAGAGCACCACGCCCAGCAGGAAGGCCAGGTGAATGACCACCATGACGGGCGGTACGGTCAGGCGGGCGGGAGCGGGTTCGCCCAGGTCCAGCAATTCACGACGCATCAAGAGCGTGACCGCAGCGGCGTTGACCACCACGGCGATGGCCGCCTTCCAGCCAAAGGTCTGCAGCATGAAGGGCAGGTCCCACTGCCAGGTGGCCGCCACCATCAACACGGGTGGCGCGGCAAACGGCGTCAAGGTGCCGCCGATGGAGATGTTCACGAACAGCACACCCAGGGTGGCGTACTTCAGCCTTTCGCTCACGCGCGCGGAGAACACCGAGTCGCGCAGCATCAAGGCGGCCAGGGTCATGGCGGCGGGTTCGGTGATCAAGGAGCCCAGAAGGGGTACCACCGACAGCAGCAAAAAGTAGTTCACTGCAGCCGTGGGCAGGGGTGCTTGGCGCGCGAGTTGCTGCACCAGCACGCCACAGGCCTGCAGGATGGGCCGCGTGCCCGCCACCACCATGATCGCGAACACGAACAGGGGTTCCGTGAAGTTGCGCGACTCCAGATACTGCAGCGTGCCGGCTTTTCCGGCCAAGGCGAACATGGCCAGGGCCAGAATCATGGCCCACAGGCCGAACACAACTTCCACTTCGCCCAACAGATGCCAAATGCCCGAATGGCGCGGGTGCGTGTGGGCCAGGTGTTCGAAGTACTTGGTGCTGAAGGTGTGCAGCACCGCCAACGCAAAAATGGCAGCGGCAATCCAAGGCAGGAGCGGGTGGGGCATCATGGGGCCTCATTGGGCAAGCGCCCAACGGTGAGGCGGCCCGACCTTCACCCAACCTGATGCATGACCATTCATGCACCACCCAACTGAAATGCTAACACCGCGCGCCGCCCCTCACAGCCTCAGGGTTCAGGCTGGAGCGGCGCGCTCAGCGCGGCTCAGGTCGGGCTGCGCTCCGCCGCCAAGCCGTCAAAGCGCTGGCGCGTGGACTCGAAGCTGCTGCGCACCGCCTGGTCCACGGCCGCTTGCGTGGGTGCCGAGCCAAAGTCTT
>RFPX01000097.1 GCA_009925955.1 Betaproteobacteria bacterium | reverse complement strand
TGGATGAGGTGGCTGGGGGTGGCCACCTGCGAACGCGCCTGCCGGCCCGGCAGGTAACTGCAGGGGTATGGGGCGGTCGCGTAAAACTGCAGCGACGCCAGCGGAAGTTCTTTGGGCGCGGTCACGGCTGTGCCTGGGAATCCTCGGTCAGCCCACTCTGCGGGCCTGCGGGCCTTGCACCAGGAGGCTCAATCCCCAGCAAGGTCCAGTCTTGCGGATCATAGAACCATTCCTCGACGGTGTGTGCGGCACAGGCCCTGGTCAGGTGTTGCATGAACTCATGGCGCGGCACCTCGGCCGCCCCCAGGGACGCCAGGTGGGCGGTGTTCTGCTGGCAATCGATCCACTCGATGCCGCGGCGCCGGCAGGCGGCCACCAGCGCGGCCAGGGCCCATTTGGACGCATCTGTGCGGCGGCTGAACATGGATTCGCCGAAGAACATGTGTCCGATGTTCACGCCGTACAAGCCCCCCACCAAATCGCCCCCCTGCCACACCTCAAAGGAATGAACCCGCCCAGCGCGGTGCCACCGGGCGTAGGCCTGCTGCATGGCGGGCGTGATCCAGGTGCCGCGTTGGCCGTCCCTCGGAGCGCTGGCACAAGCCGCCAGCACCCGCTCCACATCATGATCGACACGAACCGCGCCATCTGCAGCGGCCAAAAAACGCCGCAGGGTCTTGGACAGCGACCTCGAGAGCTTGAAGTTCGCCGTCTTGAGCACCATCCGGGGGTCGGGTGCCCACCACAGCAGAGGCTGCCCCTCGGTGTACCAGGGGAAGATGCCCTGCCGGTAGGCCTGTTCCAGCCGGGCCAAGCTCAAGTCGCCGCCCACGGCCAACAAGCCGGGCAGATCGGTCCCCGGCCCCAGTGCCTGGTCCACCGGCGGGAAGGGGTCATCACCCTCCAACCAAACCAAGGCAGCCGCAGGCTTCATGGGCGGGGGCTTGCGCTCAGGCGTAGCTCACCCAGCTGCGCCGATCCGGCGCCTCCAGGTGCGGCAGCGTGTTGAAGGCCAACAGCTCCATTCGCTTGGCACTGAACACCAGCTCGGTCAGCGAGCTGTTGCGCAGCCGCATGTTCAGATCAATGGCCGCCGGCGCGCCAGCCCCCAGCACATGCGCCACCGCCGTGGAAATAGGCCCGCCGCTGCTGACCACCAGCACCGCTTGTCCCACATGATGGGACTGCGCATGCGAAAGGGCCTGCAGCACCCCGGCTCGAAAGTCGACATAGCGGGGCATGCCATGGGGCGTAATCTCGCCGGCCATCCATGCGGTCAAAGCCTGGCGGAGACGACGGAAGTGAGCCTTGAACCCCTCGGGGCTGTCGTGGGGCGGCAAGGGCTCCCCCCCAATGGCCTGCAAGAGCGCCAGACTGTCGTACTCGTTGAGCCCTGGCCAGGCCTGCGTGGCGATGGTCGCAGCGCCGCAGCCCAAGCCCGCAGCCAGCGCCTGCCACGACTGTTGGTGCCGCCGCAAGGTGCCCAGCAGCACGGCGGCTGGCTCGAGCCCCCGCTGGGCCAAGGCCTGCCCCAGGGCCTGGCACTGGCGCTGGCCCAGTTCACTGAGCTGATCGTAATCGTCGGCGCCGAAGGAGGCTTGCCCGTGGCGCACCAGGTAGAGGGTTCCCATAGGCTGATTGTCGCGGTTGTGGCGCTCGGGCGAAGGGCCTCATGACAGGCCACAATCGACGCAGGCCAAGGCGAACTTCATGCCTTGGGGTTGTGGCTGCAAGCACCTTTGGGTTGCAAGGAGCAGGCGGTGATTCCTGGCGTTCAAGCCCTCATCTTCGATGTGTTCGGCACCCTTGTGGACTGGCGCTCCTGCGTGGCGCAGCAAGCTCAGCAAGTGCTGCAGCCGTGCGGCGTGCAGACCGACTGGCTGGCCTTTGCAGACGCCTGGCGCGGCGAGTACCAAGGCGCGATGGAGGCCGTCAGAACCGGTCAACTGCGCTTTTGCACGCTGGACACCCTGCACCGCCGCAACCTGGACATCGTGCTCCACCGCTTGGGCGCTGCGGCTGCGCAGGTACCAGAGGCCCAGCGGCAAGCGCTGAACCTGGCCTGGCACCGCCTGGACGCCTGGCCCGATGTGGGACCTGCACTGAAGCGCCTGCGCGAGCGCTATCGCCTGGCGCCGTGCTCCAACGGCCACATCAGCCTGATGGTGGACCTGGCGCGCCACAACGGATGGCACTGGGATGCCATCCTGGGTGCCGAGCTGGCAGGCGACTACAAGCCCAAGCCCGTGGTGTACCGGCGCGCGTGCGAAGCCCTGGGCCTGGCGCCCGAAGCGGTGATGATGGTGGCGGCGCACTCAGATGACCTGGCTGCTGCGGCCCAGTGCGGTCTGCGCACCGGCTTTGTGGCCCGTGTGCACGAGTACGGCGGGCTTCGGGTGGAGGCCGAGCCCACAGTGTCGGTGGACTACATCTTTGAGTCTGGCGTGCTCACCCCGTGATGGGGCCAAAGCATGGTTGAACGGCCCACAAAAAAGGGGCTCCCGCAGGAGCCCCTTGAGCGCTTGATCCGATCGTGTGATCAGAACTTGTAGCCCGCCGACACGTAGAACGTGCGCAGGCGGCCGTCGTGGTAGCGCGGGTCGAAGCCGACCATGTTGCCGCCGTCGAGCTTGAGGGTCAGAGGCGGCTTCTTGTTGAACAGGTTCAGGATACCGCCGGTGACGGTCATCTGCTTGTTCACGGCATACCGCGCCTGGTAGTCGAACAGCGAATAGGCCGGCACATCCAAGCCCGCGAAGTCGACGAACGAGCCGAAGCCGCCAGTGGCCGAGACCAAGCGTACGGTGGCCTCGCCAGCCTCAAACGCGCGGTCCTTGTAGCCCGGACGGTACTTCCACACCAGGGTTTGGGCCAGGGGGCCGGTCACCAGCGTGTTGCTCAGGCGTGACTGCATCCGGAAAGACACCGCGCCGTTGCTGCCGTACTTGCCCATGCTGTCTTCCTTGCCCGCGCCGAAGCCCAGGTCGTAGTAGGACTCGGTCAGGTAGGTCGCCACCCACTGGGTGGTCAGCCCGCCAATGGGCAGCTTGTTGCGCAGCGTGACGTCAAAGTCGAAACCCTTGGCCACGTTCACCGCAGCATTGAAGGGCACGTCGTTGAACGTCAGGATGGGCAGGCCGGTGGCCGCTTCGGTGGTGACCGAGAACAGGCCGCGGTACTGCGAGAACTTCGAGAACGCCGTGGACTCCGGCACGCTGGTGATCTGGTCCTTGATCTTCACAGACCAGTAGTCCACGCCCGCGGTGATCTGGTTGCTCGGCTCAAAGCGGAATCCCAAGGTGGCCTGATCAGATGTCTCAGGCTTCAGGCCGCCCGCCCCCGAGAAGGGGTTGCCACCAGACTGCAGCTTGTACTGCGTGGGAATGACGCGGCAACCAGCGGCCAGGGGGTCCGGTGCCTTGGCGGGGCAGTCGTACTGATTGCCCACCACACCATAGTCGGTCAAGGGGTTGGTGATCTGCGACAGCGTGGGAGCGCGGAAACCGGTACCCACCGAGCCGCGCACCAGGAACTGCTGCGTGGGCTGGAAGCGGAAGGCCAACTTGTAGGTCGACTTGGATGCCGAGTTGCCCTGCACAGCAGCCTTGATCGGGTTCAGATCGGCGTCGAAGTTGGCGCTGTTTTGCACCGCATCGTAGCTGTCATAGCGCACGGCAGCCGTGGCTTCCAGGGTCTTGAGCAGCGGGATCTGCACCTCAAGGAACGCACCCTTGGACTTGCGCGAGGAATCAAACGGCAAGGAGCCCTGGCCTGAGCCCACTGGGAAGTCGGCAAAGTTGGGCTGGAAGGCGTTGGGGCCTTGGGAGATGGGGCTGGGGCTGGAGGTATAGCCCTGCTTGGTGAAATCGGCACCCAGGCCTGCGTAGGCCATACCGGCCGGCGCCTTGAACAAGGGGCCCGATCCGCGCAGCGAGAACACATCCAGGCTGGAGCGCGACGAGTCGACATCACGCAGGATGGCCGGCGCAATCGCGGTGCGGGATGCCGCGGTACCCTGTGCAAACGGATCCCAGGCACCGCTGGCGATCAACTGGTCCATCTTCAGGCGGCTGACGTAGCCGCCACCGTAAGGGCTGTCGAGGTCGTTGGACGACTTCGTGTAGTAGGCGGACACATCAAACCCGGCGAGCTGCCCATCAACACCCACCACCAGGTGCTTGCCCTTGGTGAGGTAGTCGTTGGCGCGCAGGCCGGAATCCACCAGACGCATGCCGTAGGCTGCGCGTGCCACGCTGCCCGGCGCCACGCCCAGCTGGGTCAAGTAGGGTGCCACGTACCGGTTGTACAGGGTGCCCCCCACCGGCATCGACAAGGGCTGCGCCGGCGGCGCGAAGCGGCCGTACAGCGCCACGTCAGAGAACATGGCTTCGGCAAAGGCGCGGAAGTCCTTGTTAATCTTGAACGAGCCCGAGCCGTAGAAGTTCTTGCGTTCAGCTTGCGGCTGAGCTTCCACGGTGGCCGCGTAGTCAAACCGGCAGGTGTTGCCCAGCTGGAACGAGGCCGGGTCGGGTCCGCACTTGGTGCCGTTGAGCGCACCGGGGCTGAAGTTGGCCAACAGGGAACCCGCGCCGCTGTAGAGCTGGATGTTGGGCGGGTTGGCGTTGCCCGAGGTCTGATAGAACCAGTAGTTCGTGCCCTGGTAGCTGAAGGGGAACACACCCGTCTTCGAGAACTCGCGCTCAGAGGCCTTGATTTGCTGGTCCTTCTGGAAGCTGGCGCCCACCAGGACGTTGAAGCCGTCCTTGTCGAAGCTGCCAAATCCCTTGGAGAAGCTCACGCTGTTTTGGTCGCCGCCGGCAGCCTGGGGGCGCGACACCTTGATGTCGATGCCGCCCGCAGTGGTGTTGGACTTGGTGATGAAGTTCACCACGCCCGCAATGGCGTCAGAGCCGTAAAGAGCCGAAGCGCCGTCGGCCAGGATTTCGATGCGCTCAATCGCCGACAGGGGCAATTGCTCCAAGTTCACCGACGAGCCCGTGTTGTACGGGGCCACGCGCCGGCCGTTGAGCAGCACCAAGGTGTAGGCCGTGCCCAGGTCACGCAGCGAAGCCGTCGTGACGCCGCCACCGCCCGCATTCACCGACTGGGCCGATGAAACGAAGCCCTGCATGGAGGGAAGGTTCTGGATCAACTCCTGGGTGCTGGTGGCGCCCGACTTGTCGATTTCCTCACGGCTGATGGTGATGACGGGCAAAGCGCCTTCGGCGGCGATCCGCTTGATCGACGAGCCCGTGACCTCCACGCGCTGGCTGCCTTGCGCCCACGCGCCCGTGGCCGCCAGGGTGCCGATGGCCAGCATCACGCCGGCAGCAACCTTGGTTCTCTTTTGCATTCAGTGCTCCT
>RFPX01000096.1 GCA_009925955.1 Betaproteobacteria bacterium | reverse complement strand
TGGCGGAAAAGTCAGCGCTCTTGCATGACCTGCTCGGGGTCTGAACCGACGCAACACCCCTTTTCCCCACGCGTCTGAGACGCACAAACACCACAGGAGACCACCATGAAACTCAAGACTTTGGCTGCTGCTGCCGCACTGGCGCTCGTACCCGTGATGGGCACCGCCCAACAGGGCAGACTCTCGGGCGATGTGGTGAAGATCGGCGTGCTCACCGACATGTCGGGCCTGTATGCCGACTACGGCGGCCCTGGCGCTGTGGCCGCCGCCCGTTTGGCCGTACAAGACTTCGGTGGTCGCATGTTCGGCCGCCCGATCGAGGTGGTCAACGCCGACCATCAGAACAAGCCCGATATCGCCAAGAACGTGACCCAGCAATGGTTTGACCGTGAAGGCGTGGACATGACGGTGGAAAACCTGAATTCCTCCGTGGCCCTGGCCGTGCAGGCCCTGGGCAAGGAAAAGAACAAGATCACGATCGTCACCGGTGCCGCCACCTCGCGCCTGACCAACGAAGACTGCGCTCCGGGCACCGGCATCCACTACCTGATGGACACGATTGCCCTGGGCAACGTGGTGGGCAAGGCCGTGGTGAAGGACGGCGGAAACAGCTGGTTCTTCCTGACAGCCGACTACGCCTTCGGCCACTCGCTGGAGAAGGACACCGGCGAGGTGGTGCGTGCTGCGGGCGGCCGCGTCAATGGCGCCGTGCGCCACCCGCTGGGCACCAACGACTTCAGCTCCTTCCTGTTGCAGGCCCAAACATCGGGCGCCAAGGTGGTGGGCTTGGCCAATGCCGGTGGCGACACCGTCAACTCGATCAAGGCCGCTGCGGAGTTCGGCATCACCAAGCGTCAAAACCTGGCCGCGCTGCTGATGCTGATCACCGATGTCCATGCCATTGGCCTGAACACCGCACAGGGTCTGTACCTGACCGAGGGTTGGTACTGGGACCTGAACAACGAGACCCGCGCCTGGGCCGACAAGTTCAGCAAGGTCATGAACGGCCGTAAGCCCAACTCCAACCACGCTGCGGTCTATTCGGCCACGATGCACTACCTCAAGGCCGTCCAAGCCGCCGGCACGGATGACACCGCTGCCGTGATGAAGCGCATGCGCGACACCCCCATCAACGACATGTTTGCCAAGGGTGGCACGCTGCGTGAAGACGGCCGCATGGTGCACGACATGTACCTGTTCCAGGTGAAGTCGCCTTCAGCGTCCAAGGCACCGTGGGATTACTACGAGCTCAAGGGCACGGTCAAGGGTGAAGAAGCCTTCCAGTCGATGGCTGCCGGCCGCTGCGCAGCGGTCAAGAAGTAAGCCCCCACGGCGCTGCAGACCAGACAGGACACCATGGACGAGATCTTCGGAGTGCCGATCCAAGCCTTCATGGGGCAACTCATGCTGGGCCTGGTCAACGGCTCCTTTTACGCGCTGTTGTCATTGGGCTTGGCCGTCATCTTCGGCATGCTCAACATCGTCAACTTCGCCCATGGTGCCCTGTACATGGTGGGCGCCTTCTTCGCCTGGATGCTGCTGAACTACGCCGGCATCAATTACTGGATGGCCCTGCTGCTGGTCCCCCTGGCAGTGGGCCTGATCGGCGTGCTCATCGAGAAGTTTCTGCTGCAGTGGCTGCAGGGCTTGGACCACCTGTATGGCCTGCTGCTGACCTTCGGTCTGGCCCTGATGCTCGAAGGCCTGTTCCGCGAGGCCTACGGATCCTCGGGACTGCCCTATGAGTTGCCGCAGGTCTTCCGAGGTGCCTTTGACCTGGGCTTCATGTTCCTGCCCAAGTACCGCGCCTGGGTGATCGTGGCGGCGGTGCTCACCTGTCTGATCACCTGGTACGTGATTGAAAAGACCAAATTGGGCGCCTACCTGCGCGCGGGTACCGAGAACCCCAACCTGGTCAAGGCCTTCGGCATCAACGTGCCGCTGATGGTGACCCTCACCTATGCCTTCGGCGTGGGCCTGGCCGGCTTGGCCGGCGTGATGGCCGCGCCCATCTATCAGGTCAGCCCCCTCATGGGCTCCAACATCATCATCATCGTCTTTGCGGTGGTGGTCATTGGCGGCATGGGCTCCATCCTGGGCTCCATCGTCACCGGCTTGGCTTTGGGCCTTATCGAAGGGCTGAGCAAGGTGTTCTACGCGGAAATTTCGACCACGGTGGTGTTCATCATCATGGCCATCGTGCTGATGGTGCGGCCTGCGGGCCTGTTCGGGCGGGAGAAGTGACATGAGCCGCACCGCCTGGGTATTCCTCGTCTTGCTCGTGGCTGGCCTGCTGGCCCCCTTCGTGGGCTACCCGATCTTCCTCATGAAGGTGCTGTGCTTTGCCCTGTTTGCCAGCGCCTTCAACCTGCTCATCGGGTTCACGGGCCTGTTGTCGTTCGGCCATGCGATGTTCTTCGGCTTTGCCGCCTATGTGTCGGGGCACGCCGCCAAGGTTTGGGGCTTGACGCCGGAATTGGCCATCTTGGCCGGTACGGCCAGTGCGGCCCTGATGGGTGCCATCACCGGTTGGTTGGCCGTGCGCCGCCAGGGCATCTATTTCGCGATGGTGACCCTGGCGTTGGCTCAAATGGTGTATTTCATCTGTGTGCAAGCGCCCTTCACGTACGCAGAAGATGGCATTCAGAGCATTCCGCGTGGCGCACTGTTCGGGGTGATCGACCTCAGCGGCGACCACACCATGTACTACTTGGTTTTTGCGGTGTTCATGCTGGGCCTGTTGGGCATCTACCGCATCATCCACTCGCCTTTTGGCCAGGTGCTCAAGTCCATTCGGGAGAACGAAGCCCGCGCACTCTCATTGGGCTATGACGTGGACCGCTACAAGCTGGTGGCCTTCATCTTGTCGGCCGCCTTGGCTGGCTTGGCCGGCGCCACCAAGAGCCTGGCATTCGGCCTGGCCACGCTGACCGATGTGAGCTGGCAGATGAGTGGCGAAGTGGTGCTGATGACGCTGCTGGGGGGGATGGGCACGATCTTCGGCCCTGCACTGGGTGCAGCCATCATCGTCACCATGCAGAACTACCTCTCAGGCTTGGGCTCCATGGTGACCATCATCATGGGCGCCACTTTCGTGGCCTGTGTGCTGCTGTTCAGGCGCGGCATCGTCGGGGAGATCGAGTACCGGTTGGGGCGCAAGCAGGGGTCTTGAGGGCACCGCCCCTGGCCCGCGCAAACCGCAGCACGGGCCCATCCTGGCAGCCGGGCGTCCCCGGCTCGGATGCCTACAATCGCGGATTCGCGGCCTCTGGATCTACCCCAAGCCCGCCGCCAGGAGAACCCCATGAGCGACAGCTCCAAGCCCGCAGCCGGTGCGGGCCGCAAGGTCTTCATCCGCACCTTCGGGTGCCAGATGAATGAATACGATTCCGACAAGATGGCCGATGTGCTGCGTGCAGCACAAGGCTATGAACCCACCGACGACCCCGAGCAGGCTGACCTGATTCTCTTCAACACCTGCTCCGTGCGCGAGAAGGCACAGGAGAAGGTCTTCAGCGACCTGGGACGCGTGAAGCACCTCAAGGAAAAAGGCGTGCTCATTGGAGTGGGTGGCTGCGTGGCTTCGCAGGAAGGGGCGGCGATCATCGAGCGCGCTCCCTATGTCGACCTGGTGTTCGGGCCTCAGACCTTGCACCGCCTGCCGCAGATGATCGAACAGCGCCAATCTGCACGCAGGCCTCAGGTGGACATTTCCTTCCCTGAGATTGAAAAGTTCGACCACCTACCCCCAGCCCGCAAGGAAGGCGCTTCGGCCTTCGTCTCCATCATGGAAGGCTGCAGCAAGTACTGCTCGTACTGCGTGGTGCCTTACACCCGTGGTGAAGAGGTCTCACGCCCATTCGAGGATGTCCTGACCGAGGTAGCCGGCTTGGCCGATCAGGGGGTGAAAGAGATCACGCTCCTGGGTCAAAACGTCAACGCTTACCGTGGCCGCATGGGTGGCAGCGCTGAAATCGCCGACTTCGCCCTGCTGTTGGAGTACGTGGCCGAGATCCCCGGTGTGGAGCGCATCCGCTACACCACCAGCCACCCCAATGAGTTCACCCAACGCCTGATCGAGGTGTACGGCCGCACCGACAAGCTCGTCAATCATTTGCACCTGCCGGTGCAACACGGCTCGGACCGCATCCTGATGGCCATGAAGCGCGGCTACACCGCCATGGAGTACAAGAGCACGATCCGCAAACTGCGGGCGGTACGGCCCGACATTTCGCTGAGCTCGGACTTCATCGTGGGTTTTCCGGGTGAAACGGAGGAAGACTTCGGCAAGATGATGAAGCTCATCGAGGACGTCGGCTTCGATGCTTCGTTCAGCTTCGTGTTCAGCCCACGTCCGGGCGATGGGCCGCACCGAGTGCAACCGCATCGTGAACTTTGAAGGTGGCCCTCAGGGCACACGGCTGCATGGGCAGATGCTCTCGGTGCGTATCACGCAGGCACTGCCCCACTCCTTGCGGGGTGAAGCGGTGCTCAAGTGAGCGAACAACAGCACAACTCCACCCTATCCAGCCTGCTCCGAATCGCCAGCAGTTGGCCGATCGACTCCGACTACACCTTTGAACGCGCAACGGTTGCGCATGCGCGAGAAGTGGCGGCCTATCACTCGCGTAACGAAGAGCACTTGCGCCCCTGGGACCTTTCTTGGAACCATGCTCGAACGGAGGTTGAGTGGCAGTCTCAGCAGCTCGAAGCGTCTAATCTGGCATGGATCGAAGCCGTCAATAAGGGGACCCAGGCTAGGACCTTGAGTCTTCATCTGGCCTGGTCTTGGATCATCAGGCGCCAGACTCACGTCCGTTCCGCCCATTCACCGACGGACATCCACTCCACGGACTCGCCGTCCATGCCCGTGCTGGGCTGGGTTGAGTGGATCCTGAGGGCTCAGCCGCCAGACGACGGGTTGACGATCAACCTGTCCTACTCCATCGATCAAGAACACCAAGGGCGGGGAGTCATGCTCAAGGCCCTTTCTTCATCGCTCATCGTGTTGGAGGCCAGCCTCCCTAACGCTCGAATGCGGACCAACGTACGAGAGGACAACAAGCGCAGTCGAGCCTTACTGTCACGACTGGAGTTTGAAGACCAAGGAGTCGACCAAAGCTTCCCAGCGTCACACGCTAACGGTCATTGGTTGAGGCATCACCACTACATCCGGCACTTCAGGCCCGTCAGCGATGATGCCGGCGCACAAGAAACGCCACCGACCAACACACGACAGCCACAGCGGCCAATGTGACGGAGTAACCGAGCACAGATCCTTCGACACCCAGAAGCGCCCAACAGCTTCCGTAGCCGACAACTCCGGCAGTCGAGGTCCAAAGGATCAAGCGCTTCAAGCCAAACGTGCTCAACTGGCGACGCCAAACCAGCTTGGCCGCCAGTGACGTCAACACCGCCACCCAAAACGGCGC
>RFPX01000095.1 GCA_009925955.1 Betaproteobacteria bacterium | reverse complement strand
GGGCAAGGTGGCCATCAACATGGCCGAACTGCCCATCGACCTGATGAGCCTGGCGTCCCACAAGACCTACGGCCCCAAGGGAATCGGCGCGCTGTACGTTCGCCGCAAGCCCCGGGTTCGCCTGGAAGCCCAGATGCACGGCGGCGGCCATGAGCGGGGCATGCGCTCGGGTACGCTGCCCACCCACCAATGTGTGGGCATGGGTGCGGCCTTTCGCATCGCACGCGAAGAAATGGCGGCCGAAAATGAGCGCATTCGCATGCTGCAGCAGCGTCTGCTGGCCGGCCTGAAGGGCATGGAGCAGGTGTTCATCAACGGCGACCTGGAGCGCCGGGTGCCGCACAACCTGAACGTGTCCTTCAACTTCGTGGAGGGCGAGTCGCTCATCATGGGCGTCAAGGGCATCGCGGTCAGTTCTGGGTCGGCCTGCACTTCTGCCTCGCTC
Source organism: Betaproteobacteria bacterium (assembly GCA_009925955.1). GTDB lineage: Bacteria > Pseudomonadota > Gammaproteobacteria > Burkholderiales > Burkholderiaceae_C > RFTU01. The sequence continues at coordinate 4,994 of RFPX01000095.1, read as the reverse complement.
GAACCCAGCTATGTGCTGCGTGCACTGGGCCGCAGCGACGAACTGGCGCACTCCAGCCTGCGCATCACCATCGGCCGCTTCACCACCGAACAGGAAATCGACGAGGCGGTGAACCTGCTGCGCGACCGCGTGGGCAAACTGCGCGAGCTCTCTCCCCTGTGGGAGATGTACAAGGATGGCGTGGACCTGTCCACCATCCAGTGGGCTGCGCACTGAGCGTTCTTTCAGCAGTCAAGAATTCGAACACGATCCGAGGACAGCACCATGGCATACAGCGAAAAGGTCGTCGACCATTACGAGAACCCGCGAAACGTGGGGTCCTTCGAGAAGGGTGACGAGACCGTGGGCACCGGCATGGTCGGCGCTCCCGCCTGCGGTGACGTGATGAAGCTTCAGATCAAGGTGAACCCGGCCACGGGCCTGATCGAGGATGCCAAGTTCAAGACCTACGGCTGCGGCTCGGCCATTGCCTCGAGCTCTCTGGTCACCGAATGGGTCAAGGGCAAGTCGTTGGACGAGGCCCTGTTGATCAAGAACACGCACATCGCCGAGGAGCTGGCCCTGCCACCGGTGAAGATCCACTGCTCGATCCTGGCCGAAGACGCCATCAAGGCGGCCGTGGAAGACTACAAGTCCAAGACGCAGGGCGGCTCGCACTGAGCGGCCTGAGACCATGGCTGTCACCCTGACCGAAGCCGCCGCGCGGCACGTCAACCGCTACATCGCCAAGCGAGGCAAAGGCGTGGGCGTGCGCCTGGGCGTGAAGACCACCGGCTGCTCGGGCCTGGCCTACAAGCTCGAGTACGCCGACGACGTGGCCCCCGAAGACCACATCTTCGAAGACCACGGCGTCAAGGTGCTGGTGGACCCCAAAAGCCTGCCCTACATCGACGGCACCGAACTCGACTTCGTGCGCGAAGGCCTCAACGAGGGCTTCAAGTTCCACAACCCCCGCGAGAAAGACCGCTGCGGCTGCGGCGAGTCCTTCCGGGTCTAAGCCCGTTTTTCTCTTGTGACCGCGCCGCTGAGCCTGACGGCGGACGACTTCGCCTTGTTCGGATTGCCGCGGGCGTTTGCGGTGGATGTGGCGGAGTTGGACGGCCGTTGGCGCGGCCTTCAGGCGCGTGTGCACCCTGACAAGTTTGCGGCCGAGGGCGCTGCGGCGCAGCGGGTGGCGATGCAATGGTCGGTGCGGGTCAACGAAGCGTACCGGCGCCTGCGCGACCCGATCGCCCGTGGCGCTTATCTGTGCGAACTGGCCGGCGTGCCCATCGAGGCCGAACGCAACACGTCCATGCCCGGCAACTTCCTCCTGCAGCAGCTGCAGTGGCGCGAGGCCCTGGAGGAAGCAGGGACGGTTGAGGCGGTGTCCGAGTTGGAAACTCGGGTAAGGGCAGAATCCAGGTCCATGCAAGCGCGTTTGGCGGTCTTGATCGACGGCCAGGCCGGCTCCACGCCCGATCTGCACGCTGCGGCGCAGCAGGTTCGGGCCCTGATGTTCGTGCAGCGCTTTCTTCAGGACATCGCCCGGCGGGCTGACATGCTCGACCAGGCTTGACAACAGGACCCCGGGCCCTGGCCACAGCGCCTGGGGCCCTTTGATTCATGGCACTGCTGCAGATTTCTGAACCCGGCCAAGCGCCGGATCCGCACCAACGGCGCATTGCTGTGGGCATCGACTTGGGCACCACGCACTCCCTGGTGGCCGCCGTGCGACACGGCGTGGCCGAGTGCCTGCCCGACGACCAAGGCCAGGTCATCCTGCCGTCTGCGGTGCGCTACCAGGGCCAGGGGCGTCGTGCGATTGGCGCGGCTGCCTTGGCCGCGCAAGCCGAGGACCCCGAAAACACGCTGGTATCGGTCAAGCGCTTCATGGGCCGAACCCTGGCCGATGTGCAAGGGGCGGGGCGCCTGCCGTATGCCTTCGTGGACCGTCCGGGCATGGTTGCGTTCCAGACCCGTGAAGGGGTGAAGACCCCGGTGGAGGTCAGCGCCGAGATTCTGGCCACACTGCGTTACCGTGCCGAAGACACCTTTGCCGATGAGCTCTACGGCGCCGTGATCACGGTGCCGGCCTACTTCGACGACGCACAGCGCCAGGCCACCAAAGACGCGGCCCAGCTGGCCGGCATCCCCGTGCTGCGCCTGATCAACGAGCCGACGGCCGCCGCGGTGGCCTATGGCTTGGACAACGGCAGCGAGGGGCTGTATGCGGTCTACGACTTGGGCGGCGGCACCTTCGACGTTTCTCTGTTGAGGCTGGCGCGGGGGGTGTTCGAAGTGGTGGCCACCGGCGGCGACGCGGCCTTGGGTGGGGACGACTTTGACCACGCGCTGGCCCAATGGGCGCTGGCACAAGCGCGCCATGGTGCAGGCCAGGCACACAGGCCCGAGGGCGCTGCATCCCCTGCGGCCGAGGTGTTTACCGGGTCTGCCCACGACAAGCGCGCCATCCTGGTGGCTGCGCGTGCGGCCAAGGAGGCCTTGACCGACCATGCGCAGACCGAGCTGTGCGCCCGACTCGATGGTGGTGAACTGCGCGTGCAGGTCAGCCGGGCCCAGCTGCAGGAGCTGTGCAAGCCCTTGATCGACAAGACCCTGCAGGCGGTGCGCCGTGTGCTGCGCGACGCGGGTGTGGGGCGTGACGAGGTCTTGGGCGTGGTGATGGTGGGCGGTTCTACGCGCATGCCTGCTGTGCGCACGGCCGTGGGTGAACTCTTCGGGCGCGAGCCGCTGATCAACCTGAACCCCGATGAAGTGGTGGCCCTGGGTGCGGCCATTCAGGCCAACCAATTGGCCGGCAACGCCGCCGATGGCGAGATCTTGCTGCTCGATGTGATTCCCCTGTCCTTGGGCCTGGAGACCATGGGGGGCTTGGTTGAGCGCGTGATCGAACGAAACAGCTCCATCCCCACGGCCAAGGCGCAGGACTTCACCACCTTCAAGGATGGGCAGACCGCCATGGCCATCCATGTGGTGCAAGGTGAGCGCGAACTGGTCAGCGATTGCCGATCCTTGGCCCGGTTCGAGCTGCGTGGCATTCCGCCCATGGCCGCCGGGGCCGCGCGCATCCGGGTGACCTTTGAGGTGGATGCCGATGGCCTGCTGCAGGTCAGTGCACGCGAGCTGGTGTCCGGCGTGCAAGCCGCTGTGGCGGTCAAGCCCAGCTACGGACTGGCCGACGATGAGATCGCCCGCATGCTCAGCGAAGGGTTTTCCCACGCCGATGCCGACATGGGCGCACGGGCCTTGGCCGAAGCGCGGGTGGAAGCCGAGCGCATGCGCCTGGCCACCTTGGCGGCGCTGCGGGCCGATGGCGAGCTGCTCACGGCGCCCGAACGCGAGGACATCGAATCCCTGCTGCTGGCCTTGCAGAACACCGCCGCGGGCGAGGACCACACGGCCATCAATGCCGCGGTGGAGAACCTGGCTCATGGAACCGAAGCCTTTGCCGCGATGCGCATGAACCGCAGCATCGCGCAGGCCTTGTCGGGCCGATCGGTGGACTCGCTCTAGGTCCAGACACCACGCCCGGCTGCCAACACGGGACCCACATCCATGCCCACCATCAAGATCCTGCCCAACGCCCACTACTGCCCGCACGGTGAGACCATCACCGCACCGGCCGGAACCTCGATCTGCGAGGCGCTGCTCGACCATGGCATCGAGATTGAGCACGCCTGTGAGATGAGCGCGGCCTGCACCACCTGCCACGTGGTGGTGCGCAGCGGTTTTTCGTCCTTGGGCGAGATCGATGAGATCGAAGAGGACCTCCTGGACAAGGCCTGGGGCCTGGAGTCCACTTCGCGCCTGAGCTGTCAGGCCCTGCTGGCCGACGAAGACGTGACCATCGAGATTCCGAAGTACACCATCAACCACGCCCGCGAAAACCATTGAGCGGGACACCCAGGCGGGCGGCTACATGTTGATTCTGGGTCTGGAGTCGAGCTGCGACGAAACCGGGGTGGCCTTGGTGGCGTTCGATCCGGGCAGCCCGGGCCTGCCGCAGCTGCGTGCGCAGGCGCTGCACACCCAGATCGACATGCACAAAGCGTATGGTGGGGTGGTGCCCGAGTTGGCCTCCCGTGACCACATTCGGCGGGTGGTGCCCTTGGTGCGCCAGGTGATGGAAGAGGGCGGCCGTGCCCTGGCCGACTTGGACGTGGTGGCCTACACCGCCGGACCTGGCCTGGCGGGAGCGCTCCTCGTGGGGGCCGGGGCTGCGCAGGCCCTGGCCTTGGCCTTGGGCAAACCCGTGCTGCCGGTGCACCACCTAGAAGGCCACCTCTTGTCGCCCTTTCTGTCCGCCGACCCACCGGCATTCCCCTTTGTGGCCTTGCTGGTCAGCGGCGGGCACACCCAGCTGATGCAGGTGCAGGGGGTGGGGCAATACGCCTTGCTGGGTGAAACGATCGATGACGCGGCCGGGGAGGCCTTTGACAAGTGTGCGAAGCTGATCGGCCTGGACTACCCGGGCGGTGCGGCGCTGTCGCGCCTGGCCCAGCAGGGTCGGCCCGATGCGTATGCTTTTCCACGGCCGCTGCTGCACAGCGGGGATCTGGACTTTTCATTTGCGGGTTTGAAGACCTCGGTGGCCACTCAGGTGCAACGCCTCCTGCAGGCCGCACAGGACGGGGGTGCTCCTGGCCTGAGCGAAGCCCAACGGGCCGACGTGGCGGCCTCGGCCCAAGCGGCCATCGTCGAAGTTTTGGTGCGCAAGAGCCTGTCGGCTTTGAAGCGCACCGGGCTGCGCCGCCTGGTGGTGGCCGGTGGCGTGGGGGCCAACCACGAGCTGCGCGCCCAACTCGATGCCGCCTGTGCGCGTATGCAGGCCCGTGTTCACTATCCTGAGTTGGCGCTGTGTACCGACAACGGCGCCATGATTGCCATGGCCGCGGCGATGCGCTTGCAGGCGGGCATCCAGCAGCCGGCGGCTGCGGGGGCCTTCGAGGTGATGCCGCGCTGGCCTTTTGCCGTGGCGGCGCCCGCCTGAT
>RFPX01000094.1 GCA_009925955.1 Betaproteobacteria bacterium | reverse complement strand
GACTCGATCAGCTGCTTCCAACGCGCGAACTCAGCGGCCTGGAAGCGCGCGAACTGCTCGGGCGTGTTGGCCACGATCTCCAAGCCCGTGGATAGCCAACGCTCCTTGATGGCGGGGTCATTAACCGCGCCCACCACGGCCGCGTGAATCTTGGCGCGTACTTCTGCGGGCACCCCCTTGGGCACCGCCACGGCTTGCCACGATTGCACCTCAGCACCCTTGACCCCTTGTTCCTGCAAGGTGGGTACATCCGGCAGCAGGGGCGAGCGGTTGTCGGAGGCGAGTCCCAAGGCGCGCACGCGGCCGCTGCGGATGTGCTGCAGGATCACATTCAGGTTGACGAAGGCCGCGTCCACCTGGCCCCCCAGCAGGTCGTTGATGGCCGGTCCGCCACCCTTGTAGGGAATGTGGATGCCGTCGGTTCCCGACTGCTGCCAGAACAGCTCGGCCGAGAGGTGGTCCGAGCTGCCATTGCCCGAGGACGCGAAGGTGAGCTTGCCCGGCGTCTTCTTCATGCGCGCCAGCATGTCGGCCAGGTTGCGATCAGGCGAAGCGGCGGGTACCACTAGCACATTCGGCGCCTGCACCATGATGGTGATGGGATCGAAATCCTTCAACGCGTCGTACTGCACGTTCTTGATCAGGTGCGGTGCGATGACGAAGGGGCCCAAGGAAGAGATGAAGATGGTGTAACCGTCTGGCGCGGCGCGTTTGACGAAGGCCGCCCCAATGGTGCCGGTTGCTCCGGCCTTGTTGTCCACGATGAAGCTTTGGCCCAACTTGGCTTGCATGTGTTGGGCCACCGAGCGGGCCAGCGCATCGGTGGAGCCGCCGGGCGGGAAGGGGACCACCACCGTGACCGTGCGCTCGGGCCAGGCTTGCGCTGCAGCGGGTGTGGCCCAGCCCATGAGCAGAGCCAAGCTGGTGGCCAGCCCCAGCTTCAGCACCAGCGCGAGCTTGCGGTCCAGCTCTCGTAGCAGATCTCGCGGCAGGCCGGGCAGCCGATGGGTACGGCGCCGTTGGCACGGGGTTGCGGATTGGAAGGGTGTGTTCATCTCACCTCCTGAATGGGTCGATGGCTTAAGGGCGGTGACCACCTGATGTGGTCTTCTGGGGGACAGCGGCCCTGCGACGGGCCAGGCTTTGGTCAAGGTGCGCCCGCATAGCCGCGGCTGCAGCAGCAGCGTCTTGGGCCTCGATGGCCTGCAAGATGGCGTGATGTTCCGCTTGGATACGGGCCAGGTAGTGCGGCTCCATGTTGCTGCGCACCGCGCCCTTGTGCAGGCGTGCGCGGGGGATCGCTCCCTCGCCCAAGGCGGCCAGCAGGCTTTCGAATCGCCGGTTGTGGGTGGCGCGGGCGAGGGCGGTGTGAAAGGCCAGATCATGTTCAACCGCGCTGTGGCCGGCAGCCACGGCGGACTCAAAAGCCCTCAAGGCCCTGCGCAGGGTGCGCAGGTCGGCCGCTTTGCGCCGCTGCGCCGCCAAGCGGGCCGCTTCGGTTTCCAGGGCCAGGCGCAGTTCCAAGACTTCGATCACATCGGTCAAGGTGGCCAGGTCCTGGGCACTGACGTGAAAGCGTGTTGTGCCATCGGGCTCGGCTACGAAGGTGCCGATGCCGTGGCGGGTTACCACGCGCCCTTCGGCTTGCAGCCGCGACACCGCCTCCCGCACCACCGTGCGGCTGACGGCGAATTCCTCGCCAAGGGCCGCTTCGGTGGGCAAGCGCTCGCCCACGGCATAGGTGCCCCTTTGGATGCGGACGGCCAGTTCGGCCTGCAGCGTCAGCGTCAGGGATCCGTCTCTCTGACGGTGTGGGCCCCTGGGCAGCTTGGGTGTGGGGTGGACCATGGAAGGCTTGCCGTTGGGCCTGTCAGGCTTTGTCTAGATGTATGACATCTTACAACACGCCGCATGATGAGGCGGTGATGCAATGCTGGTCCCCGGGTTTTTACTACTTAAATAGTACCCAACACGGGTTTTAAATAAGGTCTCACGAATTCGCGCACTTGCGCCCATGCGCCGCCGTGCCCCATTTACAACCAGGAGACCCGTCCAGATGAACACGTCACGATCCCTGTTCCTGCTCTCTACGATCGCCGCTGCGGCCCTGTTGGCCAGCAACGCACAGGCTCAACAGGCCGCCAGCAAGCCCGAGGCACCCAAGGCCGGCACCCCAGCCGCACAGAAGAAGGATGAAGCCGCGCCTGAAGCCGAGGTGCAGCGCGTGATCATGACCGGCACCAGCGTGCTGCGCGCGGGATTTGAAACACCGCTGTCGGTCACGGCCCTGGGCCAAAAGGACCTGGGCCGGCTGACCTTCAGCAGCCAGGCCGACATCCTGGCGACGTTGCCCGGCATCAAGGCCGAGGGCGGCGGTGGCGAAGTGGCAGCCAACGTGCAGGTGCGCGGCTTGCCGTCTTCGGGCCAGTACCAGTTCACCCCGCTTCAGTACGACGGCCTACCCGCCTTCAGCACCTTCGGTTTGAACTCGTCGGCCTATGACGTGTACATCCGAAACGACCTGGGCGTTCAGCGCCTGGAGTTTGTGCAGGGGGGTGTGTCCAACCTGTTCGGCCAAGGATCGGTGGCCGGCATCATCAACTACATCAGCCGTACGGGCGGGAAAGAGCACCAAGGCACCTTCCAGACCGAAGTGGCCGACAAGGGCCGCCTCAAGCAGGACATCTTCCTCAGTGGCCCGATGGGTGAGCGCACCTATTACGCGGTTTCGGGCTTCTATCGCTACGACGAAGGTCCGCTCAAGGGCGGATTGCCGGCGCAAGGCGGGCAGTTGCGCGGCAACATCAAGCACGACATCGCGGGCGGCGGCACCCTCAAGGTGTTTGGTCAACTGATCGACGACAGCGTCCAGTTCTTTCTGCCGGTGCCGCTCAACGGCAGCACCCTGGGCCGCGTAGCCGGCGCGGATGGCAATACGGTTTACACGGTCAACACCACGCAGGCCGCCGGCCTGGTGAGCGTGCTGCCCAACGGTGGACGCTATGTGTCGCCCATCGCGGAAGGCGTGAAGACCAAGGGTGGATCCCTGGGGATGACCTTCGACCGTGACCTGGGCAACGACTACGCCCTCAACATGAAGGCCAAGTTCTCGTCGTACCAGCACCAGTTCAACCTGTTCCTGGACGGTGACGGTGTGATCAACGTGCCTGAAACCCAGGCCCAGTTCCTGGCCAACCGCGGCATCGCCGGTCCGGCTGCCTTCACCTATGTGGATTCCGGCCAGGCTGTTGCGGCGGGCACCCTGCTGTTCCCCAATCGACTGCTCAACCGAAACCGTCCGGCCAGTGACTTCTCAAGTGAGATCAACCTGACCAAGCGCATTGAGCAAGCCGGCACCACCCACAACATCACCTTGGGCAGCTGGATGGCCCGCTCAACGGCGGATGACAACAGCATCACCCAGGCCTACTTGGCGGATTTCCGCAACCAGCCACGACTGGTGAACTTGAGTGCCGGCGGCATCAACTACACCCGAAACGGCCTGTGGGATCCCTCGGTTGGCTACACCCAGAACACCCACTCGGCTACCCGCGTGGCGGTGTATCTGGCCGACCAAATGGAAAGCGGAAAGTGGGCCTTCGACATCGGCGCACGCGTGGAGCGGCTCAATGGTGACGTGCGGCGTGAAGTGGCCACCACCGTCAACGGGATCGGACAGGGCGGAGCCAATGAGTCGGCGGCCTTGACCAGCGTGCTGCACGGCAGCGGCCGCTACCTCACCGGCTCGGTGTCCACGACCGAAACCGCCTTCTCCGGCGGCGCGCTGTACAAGCTGTCTCGTCAGATGAACTGGTATGCCAATGCCTCCCGGGGCTTCTTCTTCCCCGAGCTGCGGTCGGTGTCCTTCAACGCCTTGGGTGCGCCGCAGTCCTACACCGGCGAAATCATTGACCAGTACGAAACCGGCCTGAAGTACGGCGCTGGCCCGTTGACCGCGACGGTGGCGGCCTTCTACTCCAAGCTGGCCAACCGCCGCAGCGTCACCTTCCAGAACCTGGCCGGTGGGGGAATCGGCGAAGTGGTGACCCTGCTGTCGACGGAGACCACAGGTGTGGAAGCGGCCGCTTCGTACCGCCTGTCGCGGGCCTGGACCCTGTCGGGCAATGTGACCGTGTCCGAGCATGAGATCACCGAAGGCGCCTTCAAGGGCAAAGAGTTGGAGCGCAAACCCAAGCTGTTCAGCAACGCTGCACTGGTCTATGACGACGGGGCCTGGGATGCCAATGTGGGCTGGAACTACCAAAGCCGCGCCTTCACCAACAACGCCAACTCGGCGGTGTTGCCGGCTTACCACCTGTGGCGCGCAGCCGTGGGCTACCGCATGGCCATGGCCAACAAGCAGTCCCTGCGATTGGGCCTGAGCGTTTTCAACTTGACCAACAGCGAAGGTCTGGCTGAGGGCTCGCCCCGCCTGGGAGCCAACCAACAGGCCGGTGGCGCCTACTTCGTGGGCCGCCCCATCCTGCCGCGTCGGGTCAGTGCCACGGTGACCTACTCCTTCTGATCCCACCCTTCGCACCGTTCCCGGCAGGTGCAGTCCGTCGAGGTTGAAAATCGACGGATTGCACCTGCGCTGTGGAGCCTTTGATGTCGCGAAAAGCTGCTGAACCCGATCTCCCTGGTTTGCCTGTGCGGCCAACCGACAGTGAGTCCAGGATGCTGGCTGCTGTTTTCAGGGCCGGATCCCTCACGCAACCCGACTTGGTGCGCAGCACAGGGCTGTCGCAGCAAAGTGTCTCGCGTCTGGTCATCGACCTGATGAACCGCGGGGCCCTTCGGCCCGGACAGAAAGTGCCCCAACAGCGGCGGGGGCAGCCCAGCGTGGCGGTGGAGCTCAACCCCACCCATGCCTATGCCATGGGCTTGTCCCTCATGACCGATGCGATCTCGGTGCTGTTGATGGACTTCTCCGGCGCTGTGGTTGATCACGCCTTGGTGCAAATGCCGGAGATGACGCGGCAGGCGGTGTTCAGCCAGGTGCGCCAGCTGGAGTCGCGCTTTTTACGCAAGCACCGCATCTCGCGTGAGCAGGTGGTGGGCGCCGGGGTGGGTATTTCAGGCTACTGCTTGGGCGGCGGCGGGCGTTACAACACGCCGCGGGCCCTGGACGAGTGGGCCCTGATCGACCTTGAGGACCTCTTTGCACGGGAGCTCAAGCGACCGGTTTGGGTGGAGAACGACGGCAACGCTGCGGCCATCGGCGAGAGCCTGTTGGGTATCGGTCGACAGTTCAGCAACTTTGTCTACATCTTCGTGGCCGCCGGCATCGGCGGTGGTGTGATCGTCGACCACCGTCTGCTGCGGGGCCGACACGGCAACGGCGGTGAACTGGGCCTGATCCTGCCTCACCAGGTGTATGTCCACCCAACCCTGGAGAGCCTGCGGCAGATCCTGGCATCGCGTGGGGTGGCGCTCGATGGCA
>RFPX01000093.1 GCA_009925955.1 Betaproteobacteria bacterium | reverse complement strand
TCGGGGTTGATGCGCAGCAGGAACGATTTCTTGTCGGGGCTGGCCACGGGCTTCGTTGGTCACCAGGGCCTGGTGCCGGTCAGTTGTACAGCGTGCCCGTGTTCACAATGGGCTGTGTGTCTTTGTCTGAACACAGAACCACCAAGAGGTTGCTGACCATGGCGGCCCGGCGCTCATCGTCGAGTTGAACGATTCCACGTTCGCTCAAGCCCTGGAGTGCTTCCTCTACCATGCTGACGGCACCCTGCACAATCTTGCTGCGCGCACTCACAACAGCCTCTGCTTGCTGGCGTCTGAGCATCACTTGCGCAATTTCGGGCGCATAAGCCAGGTGGGACAGCTTGGCCTCCAGCACCTCCACACCCGCTTCGCGAAAGCGGTCTTGCAGTTCGGTGCTCAAGGTCGTCAAGACGGCCCCTCCTTGCAACAAGGTGGGTTCCTCCGCACGCAAGTCTTCACCGAAGTCATAGGCGTACTGTGAGGCCAGGTAGCGCAAGGCGGCCTCGGCCTGAAGGCTGACATACGTCTCGAACTGGTCGACCTCGAACACCGCCTGTGCCGTATTGCGCACCCGCCACACCACCACCGCACTGATCTCGACCGGGTTCCCGCGTTTGTCATTGACCTTCAAAGTGGGCACGTTGAGGTTACGAGCCCGCAGGGAAATTTTGCGTTTGCTGATGAAAGGGTTGGCCCAACGCAGGCCTTCGCTTCGATCGGTGCCGCGGTAAGAACCAAACAGGGTGAGGATGGCCGCCTCATTGGGCTGCAGCATGTACAGGCCGCACAACAGGAGGGTAGCCACCACCAGCGCGATGACCTTGATGGCCATACCCAGCGGGGTGTTGGTCGAGGCCGCCAGAGGAAAACTCAAGCAGGCGGCCACGATCACGGCCGTGGACACGATGGCCACAAGGTAGCCCTGAGCCGAGTCAAAGGCGCGTTCCTGCACGTGTTGTTCCATTGAGTAAGGCCTCCCAGTTGGAATCAAAATGATATCACTTGTTCGGATGATTCCTGCCGCGTACATTGATGCCTTCTCCTCACAGACCCTCAAACTGCGATGGACCAGCGCGACGAACTCCTGCATGAGATCAAGACTGAACTTGAGGCGATACGGCGTCAGGCTGAACAGCAAACCAAACTGATCTCCAGCGCCTCGACCTACGCGCTGGGCTACGCCATTGCCCTGGGCATGAACCTGGGCACCAAGGACACCGGCGTGATGGAAGCACTCTTGGTCTCGCTGCTGTCGTGGATCAATGTCGGCTACGTGCTGACCCGGCAACTGGGCGCCTGAGAGCGCAGACCGAGAGACGCGCAAGACGCGGGTGGGCCCGACTGGCACTCACGCCAGTCGGCGTCGCGCGAGCATGAAAAAAGAGCTTGTTTTCTTGACATGATGTTAAGCATAGTTAACATTGCGTTTTTAGCTTCCACTCCAAAAACATGCCCATCCCTGAGCAATTCGCCCGTGTGTGGCTGGCCACCCTGCTGATCACCTACGGCATCTACTTCGCCCTGGTCCCCAGGGTGGACACGGGCTCCATGTGGAGCCAACTCCTGGCCTTCGGCGCAACAGCGGTCGTTCAGGCGGTCATCATTGCGGTGGCCAGCGCCTGGATGGAACTGCGCCACCGCGGCGGGCCGCGGCGGGATGAGCGCGACCGCGCCATCGAACAGCGGGCCACCAGCGTGGCGTATCACGTGTTGATGGTGGGCGTGATCTTGTCGGGCTGCATCATGCCCTTCAGCCACAACGGCTGGGCCTTGTTCCACGCCGCCGTGGCGGCCATTGCCATCGCTGAAATCGTGCGCAACGGTGTCATCGTGGTGCTGTACCGCAGGGGTTGGCATGGCTGAGCGGCGGCTGGGCAACGCCGTGCGCCTGCACCGCTTCTTGGCTCATGAGATGACCCAAGCGGAGTTGGGCGAGCGTGTGGGCGTGACACGCCAGACCATTGCCGCCATCGAGTCTGGGCGCTATTCACCCTCCCTAGAGGCAGCCCTGCTGATTGCCGAGGCCCTTGGCAAGCCCCTGGAAGACATCTTTTTCTGGGAACAGGACAATGGCTGACGCTTTGACTCCGCCACCAGCGCACAAGGACTGTCACGCATGAACACACGGAAACCCGCCCGCGCAACACGATGGCTGCTGGCCGCTGCCCTGACCGCTTGGTTGACGGGCTGCGCCATCACGCCGCAGAAGGTCACGGTGCCGGTGGTGCCCTCGCTGGACCTCCAACGGTTCATGGGGGCTTGGTATGTCATTGGGGTGATCCCCACGTTCTTGGAACGCGACATCTACAACGCGGTGGAGTCCTATGAACTGGCGCCTGACGGCACCGTGAAGACCACCTTCACCTTCAACAAGGGGGGCTTTGACGGCCCCGCCAAACGGATGCAGCCGCGCGGCTTTGTGGTGGAGGGCAGCAACCAGGCCGTCTGGGGCATGCAGTTCGTGTGGCCGATCAAGGCCGAGTTCGTGGTGTCGCATGTGGATGCGCAGTACACCGAAACCATCATCGCGCGCAGCGCACGCGACTATGTGTGGATCATGGCGCGCACGCCCACCCTGCCCGAAGCGCGCTATCAGGACCTGGTGGCCAAAGTCAACGCGATGGGCTACGACACCCGCAAGCTGGTGAAGGTGCCCCAGCAAGCCACCACCGCCCGCGGGGCTGCCACGCGGTGAGCCTGCTGCAGCGCGAATGGCGGCGCTGCTGGCGGCTCCCAGCGCCTGGACAGGGTAAGGCCGGTTGGGCGCGGCTCGTGTACCGCGCTTTGGAGTGACCGAAGGACGAGGAGCACCGGGATATACGACTAAAGGCTATGCTACGATGGTCTATAGCCCATGTCTCCTCCCCACCCCGTTCGGCCCTGGCTGCAGCGCGCCCCGATGGCACTGGTGCTGGCCTTGGGCCTGGGAGGGCAGCCCGCTGCGCAAGCCAGCGCCGCACACGACGCAGCGGCGCACGACGCCGCACGGAGGGCCGCCGTTGAGGACGCACGCGCTGGCCGCCTAGAACCCGCCCTTCACACCCTGCGCCAACTGGCCCAGGGCGCTGCCGATGTGCGGGTGCACCACGACCTGATCGTGGTGCTGGGTTGGGCCGGACACCATGAACAAGCGCTGCAAGCATGGGCAACCCTGGGTTGGCGTGCAGACCTTCCCGACTATGTGCGGCACGGTCTGGCCCACAGCCTAAGGTCACTGGCCGAACAAGCAGAGTCCAGCGGCCACACGCTGTTGGCCCTGCGCTACCGTGGGCAGGGCATGGCCGCGCCCATCCAAGACCCGCTGGCCCGCGAAGCGGTGGGCCGGCTGTTGGGGACCCTGGGCGGACACCGCGGCGCGGCTTGGCTGCTGCCGACCACCACCCTGCAGCAACGGGCCGACCGCATCGCCTTGGAGTTGCGCACGGCCGCAAGCCTGAGCGCCCAAGCAGCTGCTGAGCGCACGCGCCGGCTGGACGCGGTGATTCGCGACCTCAGTGACTTGGCGGCCGAACTGCAGCAAGACCCTGCTGCACCTGCGCGCCTGGTTCGCCAAGTGCATGGAGACCGGGCCATCGCCCAGGTGGAACGCCGGCAATGGGCCTTGGCCCTGCAGGATGTACAAGCACTTCAGGCCCTGGGGGCGCCCTTGCCACCCCATGTGCGGATGGCGCAAGGCGCTGCCCTCTTGGGGCTTCAGCGGCCGGCCGAAGCCGTCTCGGCCTACGAAGCCGTCTTGGCTGAGCAACCCCAGCACGTGCCGGCGCAGTGGGGGCTGTTCTACGCCTGGGCCGATCAGGGCGAGATGCGTGCGGCGCAAGCCGTCATGGACCGCACCGCTGTTGATCGCTGGCGTCGCGTGGGGCTGGACGCCAGGACAGAGCCCCATCCCGACTGGTTGCCCGCGCGCCTGGCCTCGGCCCGCGTACGGATGTGGAACGAAGACCAGGCCGGCGCCTGGACACAACTGGCGGCGTTGCGACAAGCCGCACCCGACAACGCCGGTGTGCGCTTGGCCCAGGCTGCGGCGGCGGCATCACGGGGCTGGCCAAGGCTGGCCGAGCAGGAAACTCAAGCGGCCCACACCCTGGACGAAAACAGCCCCGATGTTCGCTTGGCGCTGGCCGAGTCCGCCTTGCGGCGTCAACGGTGGGCGCTGTTGCGCGACCACTTGAAGCCCCAAGGCGAGGCCGGTGGATCGGATGAGCAAGGCCTGGCATGGAGCCGCCTGCGACACGACGCGGCCCTTGCAATGGGCTGGCAGTGGGCCGCCGCACACCAGGTGCGCCTGGAGCCCTCACGCGTGGGCCTTTCGCCTGGGGAAAGCCGCCTGACGAACACGCGGCTCGAAGCACCGCTGCTGGGCTCGGGCTGGCGGGCCTTTTGGACGGCCGAAGCGATACAGGGCCTGTCCCCCGGGGTGTATGCGGCCCGACGCGAACGGCTGGGCATGGGGCTGAAGTTCGAAGGGCCCAACAACCGCTGGGAGGCCGTGGCCCTGCAAGACAGCGGAAGCCGCCCGGGTACGGCATGGTCGGCAGGTGCGCGACACACCTTGGACGACCATTGGGCGGTGGAGTGGGTGGCGGCACGGCGGTCCACGCAAGCGCCGCTGCGCGCGTGGGCCAACGGCATCGAAGTCGACAGCGCGGAGATCCGGCTGGACCACAGCTGGCACGAAGGTCGGGCCTCTTCGGTGGCGGGGTTGCTGCAGCGCTTCAGTGATGGCAATGAACGCCGTGGTGCAACAGCCGCCCTGATGCAAAGGCTGCGGGCGTCGGCGCAATGGCAGCTGTACCTGCGTCCCGAGCTGGCCTACACGCAAAACTCGCAAGACCAGGGGCCCTACTACAGCCCTCGGCGCGAAGCCGCCCTGTCCTTGTCCCTCATTTCGCGGCGCACCTGGTTGTCAACGCCCCAACGCCGCTGGAGCGACCGATTGGAGCTGCAAGCCGGGCGCCAACAGCAGCTGGGCTATGCGCCCCACACCATCGCTGCACTGGCCTATGAGCACACGATCAGCGCCAGCGCGGGGCTGGACTTCACGGCGGGCTTGACCGGCAGCCTGCGCTACTACGATGGCCAGCCCCAGCGGGCCTGGGTGGGCTTTGCCCGCATCGCGGCGAGGTTCTGAGATGCGCAAGTGCATAGGCGGCTGGAGACGCTGGATGGCCTTGGTGGGCTGGGCCTTGGGTGGCGTATGGGCTGCGGCATCACCCTTGGTAGCGGCATCACCCATCGAGGCAGCCTTCAAGGTGGTGGCCTTCCACGATGTGGTCGACCACCCTGGTGAAGCGGACCCAGACGCCGTGACCACCGACCGCCTGGTGGCCTTCTTCGACCACCTGCGCGGCGACGTCGTCGCTGGCGATTGCCACTTGGCCAACACCGCAATCAATGAACAAACAGGAACCAAGCCCGTCCACCCGCTGCAGATGATCGCTCGGGCGTACGGCATACCAG
>RFPX01000092.1 GCA_009925955.1 Betaproteobacteria bacterium | reverse complement strand
ACATCCAACACCCGCAGGCTCTTGGCCGGGATGTCCAACTCCACCTGACCTGCGTTGGCACTGGTGGTCGCGAGGCCTTGTGGCCACAGGGTGTTGAGCACCGCAGCTGCCGGCAGGTCGGTGAGGGTGATGCGCGCGGCCTGAGAGCCGTAGTTCACCAAGACCAGGCTGCGCTCCTGGCCCAAGGTGCGGGTGTAGCCCATCACCGAGCCCTGCACAAAGGGCTTGTCGTAGCTGCCTCGGGCAATGGACAAGCGTGTGTTGCGCAGCTTGATCATCGCCTTGTAGAAGGCCAAGAGGGAATCGGCCTGGGCTTGTTGGGCCTGCACATTGTTCGTGGCCACGTTGCTGGACACGCTGCGGTAGGGCGAGGTGGTGGAAAACCCCGCATGCAGGCTGTTGCTGCTCCAGCTCATGGGCGTGCGCAGGCGTCCGTCATCGTTGATGTTGGCCGCTGCAGCCATGCCGATTTCTTCACCGTAGTACACAAAGGGCGTGCCCGGCAGCAGCAGGTAGGTGCCGGCGGCCAACTTCATCAGCGTGGGGTCGCCACCCAATTGGTTCCACACCCGGTCGCCGGCGAACAGGTCGTGGTTGGCCAAGAAGGTTGCCGTGCCCGGCGCGGCGGTGACGAAGTAGCGGCTGACGGCTGCGATATCGGCGGCCTGGCCGCGCACCGCTCCCAAGATGCGGCCATTGAGGTCAAAGGCAAAAGCGCTGCCACAGGCCACGGCATAGCCTTGTGAGTCATCGGGTGCTTCGCACACCATGTAGCGGCGCTGGTAGGCCTGCAGCACGCCTTGAATGCGCTGCATGAAGCTGCGGCTTTCCGGCTGGTTGTTGAACGCGTTGGGGCCGTTCTCGATCAACAGGCCCACCGCATCGAAGCGAAAGCCCGCCACACCGCGGTTGAGCCAAAAGCGCAGGTTGTCGTGGTGGAAGGCTTCAACCGCGGGCAGGCGCAGGTTCCAGTCGGGCATTTGGCTCCAGAACGGGGCGTAGTACCAGCCGGTGGGGTCTTGGCGCCAGGGGTAGCTGCCAAACACGTTCCAGTTGAGGGGGGCGGTGTCTTGCCACAGGTACCAGTTGCGGTAGGCGTTGTCTTTGGCCGCGCGTGCGTTGATGAACGCCGGGTGGTCGGCAGCGCTGTGGTTGACCACGTAATCCAAGATCACCCCAATCCCGCGTGCAGCCGCAGCCGTGACCAGGGCATCCAGGTCGGCCAGGCTGCCGTATTGCGATTCGACGTTGCGGTATTCCTTAACGGCATAGCCGTGGTCGCGGTCTTGGCTGGGGTGCACCGGCATCAGCCACAGGCCTCGGATGCCCAGGTCTTGCAAGTAGTCCAATCGCGAGATCAGCCCTTTGAGGTCTCCGATGCCGTCGCCGTCGCTGTCCTGGTAGCTGCGCACGAAGACCTGCATGAAGGCCCCGGTCTGCCAACCTTCGGGCAAGGGCAGGGCGCTGGTGCCCACCGCCACCGCAGAGGCGTCAACCGTGGGCAGGATGACGGCGGGCGGGGTGGTTCCACCCCCCGATCCCCCGCTGCTGCCACCAGTGCCGCCTGCGTTCCCCGCAGATGCCGACGAGCCGGTCGAGCCGCCACCGCAGGCACTGAGCGCCAACACGCTACACAACAACAATCGAAGCAGGCCATCCAGCGGCCGCGTGGGTTGAAGGGGACTGCTCATGGGGTGTCAGGCGTGGGTGTAAGCCTTGGGCGTTGCGCGAAGTCTATAGCCAGGCAGCGATAGGATGACACGCGCTGCGGTGGGCAGCACCCGACATCAACCGGTGGATCTTGGTATGCAGTACAGGCCGTTTCATTGCCGCGCTCTCAAGCGTGTTCACTCCCGGCACGTAGCCCTCACGGATCAGGCCAAGGCGTGGTGCTTGGCAACGGGCATCGCGCTGATGACACCCGCCTTGGCTGCACAGCCCAACAGCAGCCCCATCCGGGCGGCCGCCAGTGACCAGGCCCAGACGGCCACCACCCCAGAGGGCTTGCTGGCCCAGTGCAACGGCCCCGACCACAGCGTGCCCTTGGGCGCGAGACCAGCACAGGCCTGGCGCCAATTGACGGCCCAGGCCGCCTGGTTGAATGCGCGCACCTTGCGGGTGGGTGCAGCGGTGCAGGCCACCGCGGTCGCGCAGTGGAGGCTTGCCCATGGGCAGGGATTGCCCGAGCACCTTCGCATCGGTGAGGTCCTGGACCCCTCGGTGCACACCTGGTCGCTGCAGCAGGGCCCAGACTTGCAGGTCTTCGGCGACAGCGCCCTCGCAACGTCCCACCTGGGCCGCGGCCAGGTGCTGTCGTTGCCGAACCGTGCCGACCTGTCAGACGCCGCCTTGCGCCGCCTGCACGCGGGGCCGCAAGCCTTGTTGGGCTTGGATGCGCACGGCCGGGTGGTGGTGGCCGAGCGTCTGCAGTTGGCCCAGGCCCTGGACGATCTGTACGCCCAAGCGGCAGCCGCCACCGAACTCGGCGTGCGCCTGAAGCAGCCCGCTGCCACCGAGTGGACCTTGTGGGCCCCCACAGCCCGCGCGGTGTGGGTGTGTGTGCACGGTCCCAAGGGCGCTGATGCAACGGAGCTGGTGCCGGCAGAACAGGACCAGGCATCGGGCATTTGGCACGCCCGACTGCCGCGCGACCTGCGGGGACACACCTACCGTTACCTGGTGGACGTGTTCGTTGCCGACGGGGGATGGGTACGCAACCGGGTGACCGACCCGTATTCGGTGAGCCTGACGGCCAACTCGCAACACAGCTGGGTGGGCGATCTGGCTGACCCGGCTCTCGCACCCGCGGGCTGGGTGGGACACCGGCGGCCAGCGGCACCGGCGCATGCGGTGGACATGATGATCAGCGAACTGCATGTCCGCGACTTTTCCGCCGGCGACCGAAGCGTGCCGCAGGCCCTGAGGGGCAAGTACCGCGCCTTCACGCAAACGCACAGCGACGGCATGAAACACCTGCGGCGTATGGCGCAGGCGGGTCTGCGCGATGTGCACCTGCTGCCGGTGTTCGACCTGGCCACGGTTCCGGAGACGGGCTGTAGCAGCCCCGATGAGCGTGCGCTGCGCGCAGCACCGGCCGACTCGCCCCAGCAGCAGGCCTTGGTGCAAGCCATGGCCGGGCGCGATTGCTACAACTGGGGCTACGACCCCTGGCACTTCAACGCGCCCGAGGGCAGCTTTGCCACGGATGCCCACGACCCCGCCGTGCGCATCAGAGAGCTGCGCCAGATGGTGATGGCCTTGCACCGGCTGGGCCTGCGGGTGGGCATGGATGTGGTCTACAACCACATGTCGGCATCGGGGCAAGACCCCCGATCGGTGCTCGACCGCATCGTGCCGGGCTACTACCACCGCCTGAACGCACGCGGCGAGGTCGAACGCTCCACCTGCTGCGACAACACGGCCACCGAGCACCGCATGATGCGCCGCTTGATGATCGACTCGGTGGTGCTGTGGGTGCGGCATCACGCCATCGACTCCTTCCGCTTCGACCTGATGGGCCACCAACCGCGCGAGGCCATGGAGGCCCTACAGGCAGCGGTCAACCAAGCGGCGGGGCGATTCGTGCCGCTCATTGGCGAGGGCTGGAACTTCGGTGAGATTGCCGATGGCGCGCGCTTTGTGCAGGCCTCGCAGTTGTCCTTGCCGGGCAGTGGCATTGGCACCTTCAGCGACCGCTTGCGCGACGCCGCACGGGGCACGCGGCATGGCGACGATGTGACGACCACGGTTTCACGCAAGGGATGGCTCAACGGCGCGCAGGGGCACGACCTGGCCGAAGCCGCCGACCTGATTCGCGCCGGCTTGGCAGGATCGCTGCAGGACATGCCGCTGACGCTGCAGAGTGGGCAAACCGTGATGGCGCGCGACCTGCCCTACAGCGGGCAGCCGGCGGGCTATGTGCGGGAGCCTGGTGAGGTGGTGAACTATGTCGAGAACCACGACAACCCGACCCTCTTTGACCTCAATGCCTTCAAGCTGCCGCTGGAGACCGGCGCCCAAGAGCGGGCCCAGATCCAAGTGCTGGGCTCTGCCTTGGTGGCCTGGTCGCAAGGCGTGGCCTATTGGCACGCGGGCCAGGAGATCCTGCGCTCGAAGTCCATGGACCTCAACAGCTTCGACTCGGGGGATTGGTTCAACCGCTTGGACTGGACGCTGCGCGACAACGGCTTTGCCGCCGGCCTGCCGCCCGGCCAGGACAGCCGCGCCTTCTGGCCGGTGATGGCACCCCGCTTGACGCAAGCCCACATCAAGCCCACGCCAGAGGTGATTCGATTCAGTCGCGACGCCCATCTGGATCTTCTGCGTGTGCGGGCGTCCACCCCGCTGCTGCGCTTGCCCACTGCGCAGGCCATTCGCGAACGGCTGAGCTTCCCAGGCACGGGCCCCGGCTCACGCGCCGACCTGATTGCGGTTCGTGTGGCCGCAAAGGGCTGGCCAGGGTCGGTGCACGGTGCGGTGCTGACGGTGTTCAACGCATCAGCCGAACCCGGCCACTTGGTGCTCAAGCCGCATGAGGCAGCGGCATGGGTCTTGCACCCGGTGCTGGCGTCGCCCGCGGCTGCGGATCGTCGCTTGCGGTCTCAGGCCCGTTGGGTGGCCGCGGAGTCCCGCATTGAGGTGCCGCCCCGCAGCGCCGTGGTGTTCGTGGCGCCCTAATTCAGGGCGACTTGGGGTGGTCGACGCACCGTAAAGGTGCGCCGCCGGTGTGTCTTGCACCGGTCCTGGGCATTTTCGCCACGCCTCCACCGGTTTGGACGCCCCATTTCGGGCATGTGCCTTGCATGCGTTTGGTGCACAAGCACAAAGGCTGGTGCATCGCGCCGGCCTACTCGAACGGGAGAACCCTTTGGACTCGATCAAGCCGGGCGTGGATGCGCTCTTCATTTTGCTGGGCGCCATCATGGTCCTGGCCATGCACGCGGGCTTTGCCTTTCTGGAATTGGGAACGGTTCGGCAGAAGAACCAGGTCAATGCCTTGGTGAAGATCTTGGTGGACTTTGCGGTGTCCACCGTGGTGTATTTCTTCGTGGGTTACACCGTGGCCTACGGCACCAGTTTCATGACCGGGGCCGGAACGCTGGCCGCGAACAACGGGTATGAACTCGTCAAGTTTTTCTTTCTCCTGACCTTTGCGGCGGCCATTCCGGCCATCGTCTCCGGTGGCATTGCCGAGCGCGCGCGGTTCGGGCCGCAGTTGATTGCCACGGCCGTGATCGTGGGGGTGATCTACCCCCTGTTTGAAGGCGCGGTGTGGGGCACCGGCTCGGCCTTTCAGGCCTGGGTGAAGTCGATCGGCGGAGAAGACTTTCATGACTTCGCCGGCAGTGTGGTGGTGCACGCCGTGGGTGGCTGGATTGGCCTGGTGGCGGTTTTGATGCTGGGCGCGCGTTACAACCGCTACCGCAAGGACGGTTCACTGAGCGCACATCCACCCTCGAGCATTCCCTTTCTGGCCTTGGGCGCCTGGATTCTGGCGGTCGGTTGGTTT
>RFPX01000091.1 GCA_009925955.1 Betaproteobacteria bacterium | reverse complement strand
CCGTATGCGCCGCTTATTGCAGCTTCTTCGCCTTTTCGAAGGCTTCGTCGATCGTTCCCACCATGTAGAAGGCCTGCTCGGGCAGCGAATCGCACTCGCCGGCCACGATCATCTTGAAGCCGCGGATGGTTTCCTTCAGCGGCACGTACTTGCCCGGCGAACCCGTGAACACTTCGGCCACGTGGAAGGGCTGGGACAGGAAACGCTGGATCTTGCGGGCGCGGGCCACGGCCAGCTTGTCTTCCGGCGAGAGTTCGTCCATGCCCAGAATGGCGATGATGTCGCGCAGTTCCTTGTAGCGCTGCAGGGTGGCCTGCACCGCACGGGTGGTGCTGTAGTGCTCCTCGCCCACCACGTTCGGGTCGATCTGGCGGCTGGTGGAGTCCAGGGGGTCCACAGCGGGGTAGATGCCCAGGGCGGCGATGTCACGCGACAACACCACGGTGGCGTCCAGGTGGGCGAAGGTGGTGGCCGGCGAGGGGTCGGTCAAGTCGTCCGCGGGCACGTACACGGCCTGGATCGAGGTGATCGAGCCCACCTTGGTGGAGGTGATGCGCTCCTGCAGGCGGCCCATTTCTTCGGCCAGCGTCGGCTGGTAGCCCACGGCTGAAGGCATACGGCCCAACAGCGCGGACACTTCCGTGCCGGCCAGGGTGTAGCGGTAGATGTTGTCCACGAAGAACAGCACGTCACGGCCTTCGTCACGGAAGGACTCGGCGATGGTCAGGCCGGTCAGGGCCACGCGCAGACGGTTGCCCGGGGGCTCGTTCATCTGGCCGTAGACCATGGCCACCTTGGACTCGGACAGGTTCTCCTGCACCACCACCTTGGAGTCGGACATCTCGTGATAGAAGTCGTTGCCCTCGCGGGTGCGCTCACCCACGCCGGCGAACACCGACAGACCCGAGTGGGCCTTGGCGATGTTGTTGATCAGCTCCATCATGTTCACGGTCTTGCCCACGCCGGCGCCGCCGAACAGACCCACCTTGCCGCCCTTGGCGAAGGGGCAGATCAGGTCGATCACCTTGATGCCGGTTTCGAGCAGTTCCTGCGAGGGTGACAGCTCGTCGTAGGCCGGTGCCTTGCGGTGAATGGAGGCGGTCAGCTCGGTGGACACCGGGCCGCGCTCGTCGATGGGGTTGCCCAGCACGTCCATGATGCGGCCCAGGGTGGCCTTGCCCACGGGCACGGTGATGGGAGCACCCGTGTTGGTCACGGTGACGCCACGGCGCAGGCCGTCGGAAGAGCCCAGCGCAATGGTGCGCACGATGCCGTCGCCGAGCTGCTGCTGCACTTCCAGCGTCAGGGCCGAACCCTCCATCTTCAGCGCGTCGTACACGCGCGGCATCTGGTCACGGGGGAATTCGACGTCCACGACGGCGCCGATGCACTGAACGATCTTGCCCTGGGTTTGGGTGGTCGACATGTTGCGTTCCTCTTATTTCAATTCGTCAATCGTTGGGGGCTTGGCTGCAAGCCTTCGGTCAACCGCTGATGGCGGCTGCACCGCCCACGATTTCCGAGAGTTCCTTGGTGATGGCGGCTTGGCGGGTCTTGTTGTAGACCAGCTTCAACTCACCAATCAGGGTGCCGGCGTTGTCGGTGGCGGCCTTCATGGCCACCATGCGGGCGCTCTGCTCGCTGGCCATGTTCTCGGCCACCGACTGGAACACCAGCGCCTCGATGTAGCGCTTGAGCAATTCATCAATCACCGTGGCGGCGTCGGGCTCGTAGAGGTAATCCCAGCCATAGGCCTTCTTTTCCTCTTCGGTCTGGTCCAGCACGCTGCTTGAAAGCGGCAGCAGCTGCTCCACCAGGGGCTCCTGCTTCATCGTGTTGATGAACTTCGTGTAGCAGATGTGCACCTCGTCGAGCTCGCCGGCCACGAAGGCGTCGAGCATCGTCTTGACCGGGCCGATCAGCTTGTCGAGCTGCGGGGCGTCGCCCAACTGCACGGCCTGGCTCAATACCTTGGCGCCGATGCGGTTGAGGAAGCCCAAGCCCTTGTTGCCAATGGCCACGGCCACCACCTGCTTGCCGGCCGTCTGCGCCTCGCGCATCTTGCCTGTCACGGCGCGCAGGACGTTGGTGTTCAGGCCGCCGCACAGACCCTTGTCGGTGGTCACCACAATGAAGCCCACGGCTTTGGCCGATCCCGTGGCCCGCATATACGGTGGTACTCGGGGTTGGCCTTGGACAGGTTGGCGGTGATGTTGCGGATCTTGTCGCTGTACGGACGCGCCGCGCGCATCCGGTCCTGCGCCTTGCGCATCTTGGAGGCGGCGACCATTTCCATGGCCTTGGTGATCTTCTTGGTGTTCTCCACCGATTTGATCTTGCCGCGGATTTCCTTACCGGCTGCCATTTGCTTGCTTCCTTGAGGTGATGCTCAGTGGGGGACTCAGGCAAACGACTTCTTGAACGAGGCGATGGCGTTGCTCAGCTCTTCTTCAGCCGCCTTGTCCATGGCCTTGTCGTTCTCCAGCTTGGCCAACAGTGCGGCGTGGCTGGACTTCAGGTGGGTGTGCAAGCCGCTTTCAAAGGCCAGCACCTTCTTCACATCGATGTCGTCCAGGAAGCCCTTGTTGGCGGCAAACAGCGAGGCGGCCATCAGGCTGATGGGCAGCGGGCTGTACTGGGGCTGCTTGAGCAGTTCGGTCACGCGGGCGCCGCGGTCGAGCTGCTTGCGGGTGGCGGCATCCAGGTCGGAGGCGAACTGCGCAAAAGCGGCCAGCTCGCGGTACTGGGCCAGGTCGGTACGGATACCACCGGACAGCGACTTGATCAGCTTGGTTTGCGCTGCACCACCCACGCGCGACACCGAGATACCGGCGTTGATGGCGGGGCGGATGCCGCTGTTGAACAGCGAGGTTTCCAAGAAGATCTGGCCGTCGGTGATCGAGATCACGTTGGTGGGCACGAAGGCCGACACGTCACCGGCTTGGGTTTCAATCACGGGCAGGGCCGTGAGCGAACCCGTCTTGCCCTTGACCTCGCCCTTGGTGAAGGCTTCCACATAGTCGGCGTTCACGCGGGCAGCGCGCTCGAGCAGGCGGCTGTGGAGATAGAACACGTCGCCGGGGAAGGCTTCGCGGCCGGGCGGGCGGCGCAGCAGCAGCGAAACCTGGCGGTAGGCCACGGCCTGCTTGGACAGGTCGTCATAGATGATCAGGGCGTCTTGGCCGCGGTCGCGGAAGTACTCGCCCATGGTGCAGCCCGAGTAGGCCGACACGTACTGCATGGCGGCTGATTCAGAGGCCGAGGCCGCCACCACGATGGTGTAGTCCATGGCGCCGTGCTGTTCGAGTGCGCGCACCACGTTCTTGATCGACGAGGCCTTCTGTCCGATGGCCACGTAGATGCAGGTCATGTTCTGACCCTTTTGGTTGATGATGGCGTCGATGGCCACGGCGGTCTTGCCGGTCTGGCGGTCGCCGATGATCAGCTCGCGCTGACCGCGGCCGATCGGCACCATGGAGTCAATCGACTTCAAGCCGGTTTGCACGGGCTGGTCCACCGACTTGCGCGCGATCACGCCCGGGGCGACCTTCTCGATCACGTCGGTCATCTTGGCGTTGATCGGGCCCTTGCCGTCAATGGGCTGGCCCAGCGCGTTGACCACGCGGCCAATCAGTTCCGGGCCCACGGGCACTTCCAGAATGCGGCCCGTGCACTTGACGGTGTCGCCTTCGGAGATGTGCTCGTACTCACCCAGAATCACGGCGCCGACAGAGTCGCGCTCGAGGTTCAGGGCCAGACCGTAGGTGGCCTGACCGTCCTTGGTGGCCGGGAATTCCAGCATTTCGCCTTGCATCACGTCGGACAGACCATGCACGCGGACGATACCGTCGGTCACGGAAACGACCGTACCTTGGTTGCGGATGTCCGTCGAGGCGCCCAGGCCCTCGATTCGGCTCTTGATCAGTTCAGAAATCTCTGCGGGATTGAGTTGCATGGTTTTCTCCGGCCCTCACGCGGTGAGGGCAAGCTTCATCTGTTCCAGGCGTGCCTTGACGGAGGTGTCCAGCACCTCATCACCGACCACCACACGAATGCCGCCGATGAGCGACGCGTCGATCACCACCGTGGCGTTGAGCTTGCGACCAAAGCGCTTTTCCAGCGTGGCCTTCACATCGTCGGTCTGCGCGGCACTCAGTTCGAATGCGCTGTGAATGACGGCGTCGGACACGCCCGAGCGGGCATTGATCAGGAGCTGGAACTGCTGCGCGATTTCGCCCAAAGCGGCCAAGCGGCCGTTTTCAAGCACCGCGGCCAGCAGGTTGCCGACCTTGGGGGACAGCGGCGCCTTCATCACCGAGGAGATGACCTCGGTGACCTGCGCCGGCGTGGCCTTGGGGTTGTCGGCAAAAGCCAGCAGTTGTTCGTTGGAAGCCACCGCCGCCAGGGCCGTGAGTTCCGACGCGGCTGCGGCATCGCCGCCAGCCTTCAGAAGCGCCTCTGCGTAGGGGCGCGCAATGGTTGCAAGCTCGGCCATGGTTTAGAGCTCCGCCTTCAACCGGCCCAGCAGCTCGGCGTGGACGGTGGCGTTGACTTCCTTGCGCAGGATCTGCTCCGCGCCCTTGACGGCCAGCACGGCCACCTGGTCACGCAGCGCTTCACGCGCCTTGACGATTTCCTGCTCGGCCTCAGCCTTGGCTGCAGCAATGATCTTGGCGGCCTCTTCGGAAGCGCGGCCCTTGGCCTCTTCGACCATCGACTGGGCCAGACGCTCGGCGTCGGCCAGGCGCTTGGCTGCATCGTCACGGGCAGCCGAGAGCTGCTCTTCAACGCGCTTGTTGGCCACAGCCAAATCGGCCTTGGCCTTGTCGGCAGCCGACAAGCCATCGGCGATCTTCTTGGCGCGCTCGTCCAGGGCGGCCGTGATCGGCGGCCAAACGAACTTCATCGTGAACCAGACCAGGATCGCAAAAACGATCATCTGGACGATGAGGGTACCGGTGATGCTCACTTGTTTGCCTCAATCGGTTTGGGGAATCTCAGCATGGGGCCCATCACCAAGATGAGCCCCAGCCTCTCAACTCGACTGAAGTCGACTTACTTGGGCAGGTTGGCCAGCTGACCCAGGAACGGGTTGGCGGTGGCGAACCACAGGGCGATACCGGTACCGATGATGAAGGCCGCGTCGATCAGACCGGCCAGCAGGAACATCTTGGTCTGCAGTTCGCCCATCAGCTCGGGCTGGCGTGCAGCGGATTCCAGGTACTTGCTGCCCATGATGCCGATGCCGATACAGGCGCCGACGGCACCCAGACCGATGATCAGGCCAGCGGCCAGGGCAACAAAGCTGATGACTTCCATGATGACTCCTCGTTGAGAGTGGTTGAGAAAAAAAGAAAAAAGAAAACGTCGAACCGAACGTCAGGCGGGATCAGTGCGCGTCATGCGCTTGGCCGATGTAGACCAAGGTCAGCATCATGAACACGAAGGCCTGCAGCGTGATGATCAGAATGTGGAAGATGGCCCAAGCGGAGCCGGCGATGATGTGGCCAA
>RFPX01000010.1 GCA_009925955.1 Betaproteobacteria bacterium | reverse complement strand
GAGCCGCGTGCGGGCGACGCTGACTTGGACGCTGAGCAGACGCTCTACGGGGGCGCCTTCTTGTCCAACCAGGATCGCCGCGCGCTGGAACAGCTGCGCAGCCTGCCGGCCCAGGCGTTGGCCAAGAGCCGCAGCGCCTTTGAAGACCCGCGGCTCGATGAACTGCTGCTGCGCTACCGTGCCCGGAATTGGCCTGAGAGCCTGAGTGAAGTGGAACAGCACCAATGGCTGGAACACTGCCGAGCGCGGCTGTTGCACGGCAAGGGCGGACACCGCACGGTGGAGCAGGTGTTGGCGCGCATCGACGAGCTGGCTGAAGAGCGCCTGCAAGCCGAAGACGAACGTGGGCAGGTGGTCTTGGAGGCCTTGGTGGACTGGATCCAAGACCTGGTGCCCTGAGTCGGAGCCTGAGCCATGCCACGCGCACTTTCACTGGAAGACCTGCGCCGCTATGCCTTGGCGCGGTCCTTGTTCACCCCGCGCAGCCTGCGGCAAGCCATAGACCGCTTGGGTTTTGTGCAGGCCGACCCCATTCGAAGCCCAGCGCGGGCGCAAGACCTGATCCTGCGGCACCGGGTCAAGGGTTACCGGGCTGGCGATTTGGAGCGTGCCTACCCGCGGCTCCCGGTCGAAGAAGACTTCTTCATCAACCACGGCTTCCTGCCCCGTGATGTGCATGCCCTGATGCACCCGCGCAGCGGCTACCGCACCTGGCCCAAGTCCAAGTGGGAAGCCGCCCACCGGCTGCTGGCCTTTATCGAGCAGCAGGGTGTGGTGCATCCGCGTGAAGTGGACGCGGCCATGGGCCTGGGGGGTGCGCTGAATTTTTTCGGGGGTCAATCGCGCGCCAGTACGCAGTTGCTTGACGGATTGCTCTACCGCGGGCACCTGCGCGTGGCACGCCGCGAGTCGGGCATCCGCTGCTTTGCGGTGCGCCCGCCATGGCCCACGCCCGCTGATGAAGCGGCCGCCTATGACCGGCTGATCGATGTGGCCGTGGCCCACTACGCACCCGTGCCCCAGTCCACCCTGGGCATGTTGGTGGGGCGCTTGCTCTATGGGGCCCCGCAGTGGAAGACCCTGCGCCCTGCGGCCCTCAAGCGCGCCAAGGCGCGCTTGTCCCAGGCGGTGCTGGACGGCACGACCTGGTATTGGCCCACGGGCGAGAACCCGCAGTCGGCACGACACGCCGAGCCTGAGGGCGTGCACCTGCTTGCGCCCTTTGACCCGGTGGTGTGGGACCGGGTGCGCTTTGAACAGTTTTGGGGCTGGGCCTACCGCTTTGAGGCTTACACGCCTGCAGCCAAACGGGAGCGCGGCTACTACGCCATGCCGCTGCTGTGGCGGGGGCAGGTGATCGGCTGGGGCAATGTGTCGGTTAAGGCCGAGGCCGAAGCCGAGGCCGAGGGCTCAGGCCTGCGCGCCGAGTTCGGCTATGTGGCCGGCCGTGCGCCTCGGGATGCGGCCTTCAAGGCGGCGCTGGCCGAAGAGGTTCAGCGCCTGCAGGTGTTTCTCGAGCGGCCATGAAAAAGGCCGGGCAGTGCCCGGCCGCTGAGGTCGATTGAAGCGAGTGGCGCTGATCGCGCTAATGGCGCCCGTTCAAACCAACCCGCCTCAGACCGCCACGTCCTTGGCCACCTCTGCATACTCCTCGATCTGGTCGAAGTTCATGTAGCGGTAGATGCTGGCGGAGTCTTGGCCGATGATGCCCACGGCCTCCTGGTACTCGGCCAGGGTGGGGATGCGGCCCAGCTTGGAGCACACCGCTGCCAATTCGGCCGAGCCCAGGAACACGTTCGTGTTCTTGCCCAGACGGTTGGGGAAGTTGCGGGTGGAGGTGGACATCACCGTGGCACCCTCGCGAACCTGGGCCTGGTTGCCCATGCACAGGCTGCAGCCGGGCATCTCGGTGCGGGCGCCGGCCGATCCGAAGGTGGCGTAATGGCCCTCCTTGATCAGCTCGCTTTCGTCCATCTTGGTGGGCGGCGCCACCCACAGCTTGACCGGGATGTCACGCGCGTTGCCCAGCACCTTGGCTGCGGCGCGGAAGTGGCCGATGTTGGTCATGCACGAGCCGATGAAGGCCTCGTCGATCTTGGTGCCGGAGACTTCGCTGAGGAACTTGGCGTCGTCTGGATCGTTCGGGCAGCAGACGATGGGTTCCTTGATGTCGTCGAGGTTGATCTCGATGACGGCGGCGTACTCGGCGTCGGCGTCGGCTTCGAGCAGCTCGGGCTTGGCCAGCCAGGCCTCAACGGCCTTGATACGACGCTCCAGGGCGCGCTTGTCAGCGTAGCCGTTGGCGATCATGTTCTTCATCAGCACCACATTGGACTTGAGGTACTCGATGATGGGGGCTTGGTCGAGCTTGATCGTACAGCCGGCCGCACTGCGCTCGGCGCTGGCATCGCTGAGCTCAAAGGCCTGCTCCACCTTCAGCTGCGGCAGGCCTTCGATCTCCAGCACACGGCCGCTGAAGATGTTCTTCTTGCCTTGCTTGGCCACGGTGAGCAAGCCGGCCTTGATGGCGTACAGGGGGATGGCGTGCACCAGGTCGCGCAGGGTGACACCAGGCTGCATCGTGCCCTTGAAGCGCACCAGCACACTCTCGGGCATGTCCAGCGGCATCACGCCGGTGGCGGCACCGAAGGCCACCAGGCCTGAGCCGGCCGGGAAGGAAATGCCGATGGGGAAACGCGTGTGCGAATCGCCACCCGTGCCCACGGTGTCGGGCAGCAGCAGGCGGTTGAGCCAAGAGTGGATGACGCCGTCACCCGGGCGCAGCGACACACCCCCGCGGGTGCTGATGAACTGAGGCAGCTCGCGGTGGGTCTTCACGTCCACCGCCTTGGGGTAGGCCGCGGTGTGGCAGAAGCTTTGCATCACCATGTCAGCCGAGAAGCCCAGGCAGGCCAGATCCTTGAGCTCGTCACGCGTCATGGGGCCGGTGGTGTCTTGGGAGCCCACGGTGGTCATGCGCGGTTCGCAGTAGGTGCCGGGCCGGA
Organism: Betaproteobacteria bacterium; assembly: GCA_009925955.1. Classification (GTDB taxonomy): domain Bacteria; phylum Pseudomonadota; class Gammaproteobacteria; order Burkholderiales; family Burkholderiaceae_C; genus RFTU01. The sequence goes on along the minus strand of RFPX01000010.1, from coordinate 14,263 downwards.
TGCCTTGCTGTTGGCCGTTGACCACGGGCATGCCGCAGGCACGGCCCACCATCTTCTGGGCCAGGGTGTAGCCCTTGCCGCTGTCCTTCGGCGGCTGGGGCAGGCGGAAGATGGTCGAAGCGGGCAGCCCCAGGAACTCTCGGGCCTTGGCCGTCAGCGAACGGCCGATGATCAGGTTGATGCGGCCGCCGGCGCGCACTTCATCGAGCAGCACGTCGTTCTTGAGTTGGAACTGCTCGACCACCTCGCCGTTGCGGGTGATCTTGCCCTCATAGGGATGCACCTCGATCACGTCGCCCATGTTGAGCTTGCCCACTTCCACTTCGATGGGCAGGGCGCCGGAGTCTTCTTGGGTGTTGAAGAAGATCGGGGCGATCTTGCCGCCCAGGGTGACGCCGCCAAAGCGCTTGTTGGGCACGAAGGGAATGTCTTGTCCGGTGACCCAGATGACGCTGTTGGTGGCGCTCTTGCGCGAAGAGCCGGTGCCCACCACGTCGCCCACATAGGCCACCAGGTGGCCCTTGCTCTTGAGGTCTTCGATGAACTTCATCGGGCCACGCTTGCCATCTTCTTCGGGCTTGAAGGCGGCGTCCGGCCGCGTGTTCTTCAGCATGGCCAGCGAGTGCAGCGGAATGTCCGGGCGGCTCCAGGCGTCCGGTGCGGGCGACAGGTCGTCGGTGTTGGTCTCACCAGGCACCTTGAACACGGTCACGGTGATGCTCTTGGGCACTTCGGGGCGGCTGGTGAACCACTCAGCGTCTGCCCAGCTTTGCATCACCGCCTTGGCCTGCGCATGGCCGGCGCGGGCCTTCTCGGCCACATCGTTAAAGAAGTCGAACATCAGCAGGGTCTTCTTCAGACCATCGGCGGCCACGCCACCCACTTCCGCGTCGTCCAGCAGCTCGATCAGCGGGTGGACGTTGTAGCCGCCCACCATGGTGCCCAAGAGCTCGGTGGCCTTGGCGCGGGTGATCAGGCCAACCTTCACGTCGCCATGGGCCACAGCTGCCAGGAACGAGGCCTTGACCTTGGCGGCATCGTCCACACCGGGGGGAACGCGGTGGGTGAGCAGTTCCATGAGGAAGGCTTCCTCGCCGGCCGGGGGGTTCTTGATCAGTTCGACCAGTGCGGCCACCTGTTTGGCATCCAGGGGCAGGGGCGGAATGCCGAGGGCGGCACGTTCGGCAACATGGGCTCGATAGGCTTGCAGCATGGTGGGACAGCTCCGTTGGGGTTTACTCTGCTATTTTATGTCTTATATAAGACTTCATCCAGTCCCTGAAGTTCCCGTCTGGGCGGGCGGGGCGGCGGATGGCGCCGCAGCGGGTGCGGTGATGGGCGCTGCGGCAGGCGCAGGGGGGTCGGGCAAGGTTGCGGGGCGGCTGATGCCCAGTCCTGGCGGTGGTGGCGCATCCTCAGCGGCACGCCGGGCCTCTCGGTGGTGGTCGTGCTGGCAATCATCGGCCACGCGCTGCCCAATCTTCGTGTCCATGAGCATGCTCTTGAAGGCGATCTGGACCATCAAGAAGCGCCCCCTCACATCCTCAAGTCTGACCGCACCGGTGCTCGACAACACGGGCCTGGCCGTGACGACATGCTTATCGAAATGCAGGTCGACATAGCCTTCGTGCACCGGGTTGGCCAAGACCCGAACCATTCGCTTGAACTCGCACTGGTACTCCCCCAAGTGGGCCAAGCTGAAGGCGTGCCGTTGTTCCTCGCTGGCGTGTACCAGGGCGCTGGCGGTTGCCGCTGCGGCGGCCGCCGCACCGGCTGCGGTGGTGGCTTTGCGCGCCGCAGCCCGGGCCTTTTCAGCAGGTGCAGGTGCCTTCTTCTGGGCGCTGCTGGTGGTGGTTTGGGCCAGGCCGTATCCGTGATGGACCAGAAACAGAGCCAGGGTGGCCAGTCCTGCGGCGCGCCAAGCCCTCATGCGCCGACCCCACGGGGCTGGAGGCGAGGCTCAGGCGGGGTGCTGGGTTTCACGGCTGAATCCTCCTCAACGGCGCGCCGAACCAAACCAACGTTGCCGCACATCATCGGGCACCAGGGCGCCGCTCGCAAGGCCTGCTGCATCGAGAGGGCTGCTGGGGCTCCCAGCCGATCCGCCTGGCAGGGCCGTTCCTTGCACGGCGCGCTGCAGGCGCTGCCAAAAGTAGCGGTAGCTGGCGCGGTCGTGCAGGGTGTCGCGGTGGCGCACGGGCGCCCACTGGGCTGCTTCGGCAGCCAAGAGAATCTCCAGCGCCTGCTCCACTTCATCGGTACTCGGGGAGAACGCCTGCACGATGGCCCGTATCTGATCGGGGTGGATGCTCCACATCCGCGTGTAGCCCAAGGTCTGTGAAGCCTGGCGGGCGGCCTGCGACAAGGCGGCCATGTCTTTGAATTCCGTTACCACGCCATGCGAGGGCACCTTGCCATGTGCATGGCAGGCCGCTGAAATTTCCAGCTTCGCACGCAACACCAAGGGGTGGGTGAATTGCCCCACCACACCCATGGCCGATTGCGGAATGGCGCCTCGGTGCGCGCTGACGAAGTCCATCAGCCCAAAAGACAGCGACTCGATGCGTGGATGAGCCGCCAGTGCATCCACTTCGCGCAGAGCGCCATGGGTTTCCACGAGGGCGTGCAGCGCAATGCCCTGGCCACCACAGCCATCGATCACGCTCGCCGCCAACTCGAGATCCGCCACCCCCTGCGGTTTCGGAATCATGAGATAGGCTGGCGCCTGGCGGGCCTTGAGTACCACCTGCACGACATCGGCAAAGCGGTCGTGACGGGCGTCCAGCAGGCGCACGCCCACGCGGCCCCAACGGTTGTCTGAGCCGCCCAGCAACTCAGCGATCAGGTGGGCATGCTCGACTTCGGCTCCTACGGGTGCACCGTCTTCGTTGTCCAGGGTGACGTCGAAGACGGGGCCCCACTCGGCCTGCAGCGCCAGGCTCTTGCGCATACGCGCTTCCACACCGCTGTAGTGGTCGCACACGGGCAGCATCGCAGCGCCATCGCCCTCTTCGAACAAGACCGAAGCGGGATGGGCGGCAGGGCCGCTGGACTCATGGCGTTCGCGATTCGGGGGCACAGCTCTCACCTGCAAAAGAAAAGGGCCGGCAACCGTGGGGTTGCCGGCCCTGAGGTTCTGGCCCTACTGTACGCCGTTGCGCCTTACAGCAGGTGCTTGACGCCGTCTTGTTCGCCCTGCAGCTCGGCCAGCGTCTTGTTGATGCACTCTTGGCTGAACGCGTCGATGGGCAGGCCTTCGACGATCTTGTACTCGCCGCCGGCGCAGGTGACCGGGTAGCCGAACATCACCTCCTTGGGGATGCCGTACTCGCCATTGGAGGGCACGCCCATGGTGACCCACTGGCCGTTGGTGCCCAGGGCCCAGTCGCGCATGTGGTCAATGGCCGCATTGGCCGCCGAAGCCGCTGAAGACAGTCCGCGCGCCTCGATGATGGCCGCGCCACGCTTGCCTACCGTTGGCAGGAACACATCCTTGTTCCAAGCGTGGTCGTTGATCATGTCCTTCACGCTGGCACCATCGATGGTCGCGAAGCGGTAGTCGGCGTACATGGTGGGCGAGTGGTTGCCCCACACGGCCAGTTTCTGGATCGAAGCGACCGGCTTGCCGGTCTTGGTGGCCAGTTGGCTGAGGGCCCGGTTGTGGTCCAGGCGCAGCATGGCCGTGAAGTTCTTGGCCGGCAGGTCCGGCGCACTCTTCATGGCGATGTAGGCGTTGGTGTTGGCCGGGTTGCCCACCACCAGCACCTTGACGTTGCGGCTGGCCACGGCGTTCAGGGCCTTACCCTGGGCCGTGAAGATCTGTGCGTTGGCCGCCAAGAGGTCGGCACGCTCCATGCCGGGGCCGCGCGGGCGGGCACCCACGAGCAGGGCGTAGTCGGTGTCCTTGAAGGCGGTGTTGGCGTCGCTGTGGGCTTCCATGCCGGCCAGCAGCGGGAAGGCGCAGTCGTCGAGCTCCATCATCACGCCCTTGAGCGCCTTTTGGGCCTTCTCGTCCGGGATCTCCAGCAGCTGCAGGATCACGGGTTGGTCCTTGCCCAGCATTTCGCCCGAGGCGATTCGGAACAGCAGGGCGTAACCGATTTGGCCGGCGGCGCCGGTAACCGCCACGCGGACGGGCTTCTTGCTCATGGGAACTCCTCGATAGGCGACAAAAAAGGGGAGGGGGCTCACAGCCCGACCCGGGACCCGCCGGGCGTCTTCGAGTGTAGGACAGAAACCCTCGCTGGCGAGGGTAAGCCCGTATCTTATGTCTTATATAAGACACAGCAGTGGACGCTCCTGGGCCGCTGTGATGCAATCCTGCGCATGGCCACCGCCACCCCTCCGCGCGAAGACGCTGCTGAAGCCGCACCGGCCTTCAGCCCCCTGTATCAGCAGATCAAGGCCCTGATCACCCGCAGCCTGCAGTCGGGCGAGTGGCGGCCTGGTGAAGTCATTCCCAGCGAGATGGACCTGGCCGCCCGCTACAAGGTCAGCCAGGGCACCGTGCGCAAAGCCATTGACGAGCTGGCCACGGAAAACCGGCTCGTGCGCCGGCAGGGCAAGGGAACCTTCGTGTCCACCCATTCCGAGCAACTGACCCAGTACCGCTTTCTGCGCCTGGTGCCCGATGCCCTGGAAACCGGTGGAGAGGTGGCGCGGGTGAGCCGCCGCGTGCTGGACTGCCGCCGGGTGCGCGCGCCAGCGGACGTGGCCCGGGCTCTGGAGATGAAGTCCGGGGATTCGGCGGTCCAGATCCGCCGCACCCTGTTATCCCAGGGGCGTCCGGTGGTCCTGGACGAGATATGGCTGCCGGGCAACCTCTTCAAGGGGTTGAGCGCGGAGCGGCTCTCGCAGTACCGCGGGCCCATGTACGCCTTGTTCGAAACCGAGTTTGGCGTGCACATGATTCGCGCCAGTGAGAAGCTGCGGGCGGTGGCGGCAGATGCTTCGGCTGCCCAGTGGCTGGAGCTGCCCGAGGGATCGCCGCTGCTGAGCGTGGAGCGTCTGTCCTACTCCTATGGCGACAAGCCGGTGGAACTGCGCCGTGGGCTGTACCACACGGCTGCACACCACTACCGCAATGAGTTGAATTGATGGAGCGATTGCCGCGTGCGCCAGCGTCAGCCGAGCGTATGCAGCGCCGCAATAGAATGATTTGTTTGTTCCGAAACGACCCGGCCCCGCAGGGGGCAGTCGACAGAAGTTGAGGAGTACCACGATGGCCGAGGCTCTCAAACCGCGACCCACCTATCGCAACATCCACATCACGCAGATCCTGCAGTACCGTTTGCCGCCTGCAGGCATCGTGTCCATCCTGCACCGGGTCAGTGGCGCGTTGATGTTCCTGCTGCTGCCCTTCATCGTGTGGCTGCTCGACGTGAGCCTGAGCTCCGAGATCAGTTACGAACAGTTCACCGCCGCGTTTGGGGTGGGCATTGGCGTGGTGCCCGGCTGGTTGGTCAAGCTGGCGGTGTTGGCCCTGATCTGGGCCTACCTGCACCACTTCATCGCTGGCGTGCGCCATCTGTGGATGGACATGACGCACAGCGTTACCAAAGAGCAGGGCCACTCCTCGGCCATCGTCACGTTGGTTTCCAGCGTGGTGCTGACCGTGGCGCTGGGCGCCAAGCTGTTCGGCCTGTTCTGATCGGGCCGGCCGCCCCTTTTCCTTCTTCGCAGTACCGAGAACACCATGCAACAGAACTACGGTTCCAAGCGCATCGTCGTGGGCGCGCACTACGGCATGCGCGACTGGCTCAGCCAGCGCGTCACCGCCGGCCTGATGGCCCTGTTCACCATCGTCTTGTTGGTGCAGGTCCTCTTTGGAGGCCCGCTGGGCTACGACCGCTGGGCGGCCATCTTCTCCGCGCAGTGGATGAAGGTCCTGACCTTCGTGGTCATCGTGGCGCTGGGCTGGCACGCCTGGGTCGGCGTGCGTGACATCTGGATGGATTACGTTAAGCCCGTGGGCGTGCGGCTGCTGCTGCAGGTCTTCACCATCGTGTGGTTGGTTGGCTGCTCGGGCTGGGCGGTGCAGGTTCTCTGGAGGCTTTGATCATGGCAGTAGGAAGTTCCTTGCCCAAGCGCAAGTTTGATGTGGTGATCATTGGTGCCGGTGGCTCGGGCATGCGCGCCTCGCTGCAGTTGGCCCGCGCTGGCCTGAATGTGGCGGTGCTGTCCAAGGTGTTTCCCACCCGGTCTCACACCGTTGCCGCCCAGGGCGGCATCGGGGCCTCCCTGGGCAACATGAGCGAAGACAACTGGCACTATCACTTCTTCGACACCGTCAAAGGTTCAGACTGGTTGGGCGACCAGGATGCCATCGAGTTCATGTGCCGCGAGGCGCCGAAAGTGGTCTACGAGCTCGAGCACTTTGGCATGCCCTTTGACCGCAACCCGGACGGCACGATCTACCAGCGCCCCTTCGGTGGCCACACCGCCAACTACGGCGAAAAGCCGGTGCAGCGCGCCTGTGCTGCGGCCGACCGTACCGGCCACGCCATGCTGCACACGCTGTACCAGCAGAACGTGAAGGCCCGCACCCAGTTCTTCGTGGAGTGGATGGCGCTGGACCTCATCCGTGACGCCGATGGCGACGTGGTGGGCGTGACCGCTTTGGAAATGGAAACCGGGGATGTGCACATCCTCGAAGGCAAGACGGTCCTGCTGGCCACGGGTGGCGCAGGCCGCATCTTTGCCGCGTCCACCAACGCCTTCATCAACACCGGGGACGGCTTGGGCATGGCCGCCCGTGCGGGCATTCCGTTGGAAGACATGGAGTTCTGGCAGTTCCACCCCACCGGCGTGGCCGGCGCAGGCGTGCTGCTCACCGAAGGCTGCCGCGGCGAGGGCGCGATCCTGCGCAACTCCAATGGCGAGCGTTTCATGGAGCGCTACGCGCCCACCCTGAAAGACCTGGCGCCGCGCGACTTCGTTTCGCGCTGCATGGACCAGGAAATCAAGGAAGGGCGTGGTTGCGGCCCCAACAAGGACTATGTGGTGCTGGACATGACGCACCTGGGCGCTGAAACCATCATGAAGCGCCTGCCCTCGGTGTACGAGATTGGCCACAACTTCGCCAACGTCGACATCACCAAGGAGCCGATTCCGGTGGTGCCCACCATCCACTACCAGATGGGTGGCATTCCCACGAACATCCACGGTCAGGTGGTGGCGCCGGCGCCCGATGGATCGCAGCGCATCATCAACGGTCTGTACGCGGTGGGTGAATGTGCGTGTGTGAGCGTGCACGGCGCCAACCGTTTGGGCACCAATTCGCTGCTCGACCTTCTGGTCTTCGGCCGTGCTGCGGGCAACCACATCGTGGAGTTTGCCAGCCAGTCCCGCGCCCACAAGTCGTTGCCGGCGGATGCTGCCGACCGCTCGCTGGCCCGCCTGGCGCGCTTGGATGCCGCCACCGACGGTGAGTACGCGCAGGACGTGGCCAACGACATCCGCAAGACCATGCAACAGCACGCCGGTGTGTTCCGCACCCAGGCCAGCATGGACGAAGGGGTGGCCAAGATGGCCGCCATCACCGAGCGTGCCAAGTCGATTGCCCTGAAGGACAAGTCCAAGGTCTTCAACACGGCGCGTATTGAGGCGCTGGAAGTGGAGAACCTGATCGAGTCTGCCAACGCCACCATGGTCTCTGCCGCTGCCCGCAAGGAAAGCCGCGGTGCCCACACGGTCAACGACTATGGTGACACGCCCGAGCATCCGAACGGTCGGAACGACCAGGAGTGGATGAAGCACACCCTGTGGTTCAGCGAAGGCAACCGTCTGGCCTACAAGCCCGTCAACCTCAAGCCCCTGACCGTTGAAAGCATTCCACCCAAGGTGAGGACATTCTGACCACTTGTGGGACAGACCGAGCGTAGCGAGCTCTGTCCCCAACTGACCAGATAGAGACTGACCCAGCGAGCTCTGTCCCCAACTGACCAGACCGCCCCTCCCACCCGAGCAGTAAGAGGCACCCATGACCAAGCGCACTTTCCAGATCTACCGCTACGACCCCGACCAGGACGCCAAGCCCTACATGCAGACCCTTGAGGTGGAACTCGATGGGTCCGAGCGCATGCTGTTGGACGCCCTCATGAAGCTCAAGGCGGTGGACCCCACCCTGAGCTTTCGGCGTTCTTGCCGTGAAGGCGTGTGTGGATCGGATGCCATGAACATCAACGGCAAGAATGGTCTGGCCTGCCTGACGAACATGCGCAGCCTGCCCGGTACGGTGGTGCTCAAGCCGCTGCCCGGCCTGCCGGTCATCCGCGACCTGATCGTGGACATGACGCAATTCTTCAAGCAGTACCACTCCATCAAGCCCTACCTGGTCAACGACACCATCCCTCCTGAGAAGGAGCGCTTGCAGTCGCCCGAAGAGCGGGAAGAACTCAATGGCCTGTACGAGTGCATCCTGTGCGCCTCTTGTTCCACCAGTTGCCCCAGCTTCTGGTGGAACCCGGACAAGTTCGTGGGGCCCGCCGGCTTGCTGCAGGCCTACCGGTTCATTGCCGACAGCCGCGACCAGGCCACGGGCGAACGCCTGGACAACCTGGAAGACCCGTACCGCCTGTTCCGCTGCCACACCATCATGAACTGCGTGGATGTGTGCCCCAAGGGACTCAACCCGACCAAGGCCATCGGCAAGATCAAGGAGCTGATGGTTCGGCGGGCGGTCTGATTCAGCCCGAACACCCCTGCGGCTTCTCTCACGGTTGTTCGTTCAGCCCCAAGCAAGCATGGTCGCCGAGACTGCGCCTCTCAGCCGTCAGCCATCCTCTGAAGATCGGCTGGATGCATCGGCGATCAACCAGCTGAAGTGGCGTTGCCGAAGGGGCTTGCTGGAAAACGACCTGTTTATCGAGCGTTTTTTCAGCCGGCATGAGCAGGACCTGACGCATGGGCAAGCGGCCGGGCTGATGACGTTGATGGACCTGCCCGACAACGACCTTCTGGACCTGCTGCTGCGCAGACGGGACCCCGAGGGTGAACTGGCGAGCGAAGACGTACTGCAGGTGCTGGCGCTGATGCGCACGCCGGCATGAGGATTACACGGAAAGGAAAGTGCGATGACCCCCTCTGATGTGAAAGCCACCCTGTCGTTCTCGGACGGCAGCCCCAGCATGGAGCTGCCGATCTACAAGGGCTCGGTGGGCCCGGACGTGATCGACATCCGCAAGCTCTACGGCCAGACCGGCAAGTTCACTTACGACCCGGGCTTCTTGAGCACGGCGTCCTGCAACTCGACCATCACCTACATCGATGGCGACAAGGGTGAGCTGCTCTACCGCGGCTACCCCATCGAACAGCTGGCGCAGAACTGCGATTTCATGGAGGTGTGCTACCTGCTGCTCAAGGGTGAGCTGCCCAATCCGCAGGAAAAGAAGGACTTCGACCGCCTGGTGACCATGCACACCATGGTCAATGAGCAAATGCAGTTCTTCCTGCGCGGCTTCCGCCGGGATGCGCACCCCATGGCGGTCATGACCGGTTTGGTGGGTGCCTTGTCGGCGTTCTATCACGACAGCACCGATGTACATAACCCGGAGCACCGGGCCATCGCTGCCATTCGCCTGATTGCGAAGATGCCCACGCTGGTGGCCATGTCGTACAAGTACGGCATCGGGCAGCCCTACATCTACCCCAAGAACTCGCTGAGCTACACCGCGAACTTCATGCGCATGATGTTCGCAACGCCCTGCGAGGACTACGAGCCCAACGAAGTGCTGGTTCGGGCCATGGACCGCATCTTCATTCTGCATGCCGACCACGAGCAGAATGCCTCCACCTCGACCGTCCGCCTGTGCGGCTCTTCGGGCACCAACCCCTTTGCGGCCATCGCTGCCGGCGTAGCCTGCTTGTGGGGCCCCGCCCACGGTGGCGCCAATGAAGCGTGCCTGAACATGCTGGGCGACATCCAGCGTCAAGGCGGTGTGGAGAAGATCGGCGAGTTCATCAAGCAGGTCAAGGACAAGAACTCGAGCGTCAAGCTCATGGGCTTCGGTCATCGGGTGTACAAGAACTACGACCCACGCGCCAAGCTCATGCGCGAAACCTGCCACGAGGTGCTGGGTGCTCTGGGTCTTGAGAACGATCCGCTGTTCAAGCTGGCCATGGCGCTGGAGAAGATTGCGCTGGAAGACGAGTACTTCGTGGCCCGCAAGCTGTACCCGAACGTCGATTTCTACTCCGGTATCGTGCAGCGCGCCATTGGCATCCCGGTGCCGCTGTTCACCGCGATCTTCGCGCTGGCCCGTACCGTGGGCTGGATTGCCCAGCTCGACGAAATGATCGGCGACCCCGAGTACAAGATTGGCCGTCCCCGCCAGCTGTTTGTGGGCTCTACACCCCGTCAGGTCAAGCCCCTGGCCCAACGGGGGTAAGCCGGCGGATGCCGCTGCGCCAGCGGCATCGCAAACGGGCCCTCCACGCTTGCGTGTGAGGGCCTTGCTGTTTCTAGCGTGGCTTGATCACCTGCAGCGGGGTGACTTCAGACAAACCCGCCCCGTTCCATTGCCGGCGAATGAACGTGGCCACGGCGGCCACTTCATGGGGCTGCAGCACATGCCCAAAGGGCGGCATGCCGAAGGGCCGCGGATGGCCCGCGGTGGCGGGGCCGAAGCCGCCCTCCTGGATGATGCGGATGAGGTTGGTGGCCGGGTCCCGCGCCACGCGGGGGTTGCCCGCCAGTGCAGGGTACATCCCCGCAACACCCTGTCCGTGCTCACCGTGGCAGGCCGCGCAGTGTTCGGTATACAGGCGCTCACCCAGCACCATCACCGCGCTGCTCTCCGGGACGCTCGGTGCTGCAGCTTGGGCCGTTGCCAACCGGGCTGCAGGTGCCGGCTGCTGCAGGATCCAGGACGACAAGGCCTGCAACGCTGAGGCATCCACGTGCTGCGTGCTGCCCGTCACCACTTGGGCCATCACGCCCAGGGCTGCACCGTGCCGCGAGTGGCCGGTCTTGAGGTAGGCCACCATGTCCTCAACCGTCCACGCACCGGCGTCCGCGTGGCCCAATGGTGGCAAAGGGGGTGCATAGGCGCGGCCGCCGGGCAGCAGTTGACCGCTGAAGTCGTGGGTCGCGCTTTGTGCACCCAGCGCGTTTCGACTGGCATGGCAAGCCGAGCAGTGCGCCAGGCCGCGCCCCAGGTACTCACCCAGGTCCATCTGTGCCGAGGTGGGGGGCTCTTGTGGGCGAAAGTACAGCGCTCTCCAGAGGGCCAGGCCCAGCTGCGTATTGGCTGGAAAACGCAGGCTGTGCGCCGGTGTGCTCTGCTGCACCGATGGCAAGCTTTGCAGATAGGCGAACAGCGCATCGCTGTCTTCGCGGCGGATGTGGCTGAAGTTCTCGTAAGGGAAGGCCGGGTTCAACCATCGTCCGTCACGCGACTGCCCGTTGTGCAAGGCCTGCCAGAAATCCTGCGACGTCCACTGGCCCAGTCCCGTCTGCACATCGGGTGTGAGGTTGCCGCCGTATACCGTGCCGAAGGGGGTCTGCACGGCGTGCCCTCCAGCATAGGCGGGGCCACCCGGCGCGGTGTGGCAAGCCGCGCAATGGCCGATCAGCGACAGTTCTCGCCCGCGCGCCACCAGGGCAGGGTCCTGCTGTGGGCCAGGCTGCAACACCGCAACACGAGGGCCTTGGAGTTGGCCGCGCACGTTCAAATCGGACACCACCGCTGCCAGCAACACCAGCGCCGTGATCACTGCCGCGGCGGCGGCCAGGAGGCCCTTGCGTCGGTCGCGCCGGGGCATCATGGGTTTCGATGTGCCGCGCACGCCAACAGCGCCGATGCACCAGCAGGCGGTGAAGCGCCGGGGCTTCGGACTGGAGGCTGGGGCGCGGGCTGTGTGTGGGAGGGCAAGGCCTGGCTGGCCAAGTAAGCCGAGACCGCATGGATGTCGGCTTCCTGAAGACGACGGCTGATGTGCTTCATGCAGTCGGGTTCGCGCGCAGCACGCAGCCCGTTTCGCCAGGCACCCAATTGGGCACTGAGGTAGTCCTTGGACAAGCCCAGCAAACCGGGCGTGGCCGGCAGCATCCCCATCAGCGCCTGTCCGTGGCACTGCACGCAGGCCGGCAGCTTCAGGCCGCTGTCCCCTTCGTGTACCAGCAAGCGGCCGCGCTGAAGGACCATCGGGTCGGCCACCGCACGCTCAGGACTGGGGTAGGGCAGGTCCAGGCCTGCAAAGTGGGAGGCGATCTCTCGAAGGTAGGCCGGCGACAGCGGCTGCACCAGGTGGCGCATGGTCGCGTGTCCGCGCCGGCCTTCCTTGAAGTTCAGCAGCTGTTCGAAGAGGTAAGCCTCGGGTTTGCCGGCGATGCGTGGGAAATAGCCGTCTGCGGTAGCCACACCTTCGCGGCCGTGGCAGGGCGTGCAGGCCTGCAGGCGTTGGGCCATCGTGTCTTGCACCTTGGGTGCGGCTGTGCAGGGCAAAGCTGCGGCGCACAGGGCCAGCGCGATCAGCGCGAGCCGGGTCACGGTGTGGCCTGCCCGGCGGTGGCCTTCAGGCTGTTCTCAAAGTGGCGCTGCATGGCTTGGGTGGCGGCCACCGGGTCGCCCGCGCGGATGGCCGCCATGATGCTGCGATGCTCGGCCAGCGACTGCGACAAGCGTCCCTTTTTGAAGAGCGAGTGGTGGCGGTTGAGCTTCATGACCTTGCGCAGGTCGCCCACGATCTGGGTGCGCCATCGGTTCCCGGCCAGTTCCAAGAGCTTGAAGTGGAAGGCTTCATTGGTCGAGAAAAAGGCTTCACGCTGGCGAACCTGCTTTTCCAGTTGATCGTGTAGCGCTTGCAGGGACTCCAGCGCGGGTCCATCGGCGCGCGCAGCCACTTCGCCGGCGGCGTCACTTTCCAGCAAGGCCAGCAAGCGGTAGACCTGCTGAACGTCGTCGGCGGAGGGTTCCGTGACGTAGGCGCCCCGTCGCACCTTCATCGTGACCAGACCCTCGGTGGCCAGCACCTTGAGCGCCTCACGCAAGGGCGTGCGGCTGATGCCCCAGGTGGCAGCCAGCTTCAGTTCATCGATCCAGCTCCCGGGCTGAAGCTCGCGGCTGAAGATCTGTTGGCGCAAGCGCTCGGCCACGTCCTCGTACAGGGCGCGGGGGGCGATGCTGTGGGCGGCCGGGGCCATGGCGTGCGTTTTGGGGTGGGGTGTGAAAGCCTGTTGCAAGCGATTCTGCATTTATAATTATGCATCACGATCGCCTCGGGCATGGGTCGTCACATCAGGGGAATGTGCTCTGGTGCTTCGGACGCACGCCAGGCATCCTGTCCCGACCCAAGGAGTCTTCATGTCTGCCGACCCATTCAAGCCTGCTTCCATTGAACAGTGGGCACAGGCCGCCGCCAAGTCAGCTCCGGGCGGGGACATCGCCAACTTGAATTGGGTGACGCCTGAAGGCATCACCGTCAAGCCCCTGTACACCGCAGCCGACACGGCTGGTCTGCCGCACGCCAACACCCTGCCGGGGTTCGAACCCTTCATTCGGGGCCCGCAGGCCACCATGTACGCCGTGCGCCCGTGGACCATCCGCCAGTACGCCGGCTTTTCCACCGCAGAGGACAGCAATCGCTTCTACCGCAAGGCGCTGGCCGCAGGTGGGCAGGGTGTGAGCGTGGCCTTTGACCTGGCCACCCACCGCGGTTACGACAGCGACCACCCGCGCGTGGTGGGCGATGTGGGCAAGGCCGGTGTGGCCATTGATTCGGTGGAGGACATGAAGATCCTCTTTGACGGTATCCCCCTGGACAAGGTCAGCGTGTCCATGACCATGAACGGCGCGGTACTGCCCGTGCTGGCCGGCTATGTGGTGGCCGCGCAAGAGCAGGGTGTGTCACAGGAGCAGTTGAGCGGGACCATTCAGAACGACATCCTCAAGGAGTTCATGGTCCGCAACACCTACATCTACCCGCCCGAGCCGAGCATGCGGATCATCGGCGACATCATCGAGTACACGGCCCACCACATGCCGAAGTTCAACTCGATTTCCATCAGCGGCTATCACATGCAAGAAGCCGGCGCGAACCAGGCGCTGGAATTGGCCTTCACCCTGGCCGATGGCAAGGAGTATGTGAAGACCGCGATGGCCAAGGGTCTGGACGTGGACGGCTTTGCAGGGCGGCTGAGCTTTTTCTGGGCCATCGGGATGAACTTCTATCTCGAGATCGCCAAGATGCGCGCTGCACGGCTCTTGTGGTGCCGCATCATGAAAGGGTTTGGTGCCCAGAACCCCAAGAGCCTGATGCTGCG
>RFPX01000090.1 GCA_009925955.1 Betaproteobacteria bacterium | reverse complement strand
CGTGCCCCATGGGGCACGGCGCCCTGCAAGGTGGCCGTGGCCCGAAAACTGAGGTCTGGCTGGACCTCGGCGACCGCCAGCCGCACCGGACCATCCCCTTGCATCTGCAGGATGAGCGCGCCATTGAACTTGATGTTGGACTGCATGAGCACGGCGGCGGCCGCCATTTCCCCCAGCAGCTTGCGCACCGGTTCGGGATAAGCACCCGACTCGGCTTGGGCGCGGCGCTCCAGCAGGTCCTGCCAAGACTCGGTCAAGCGGACCAACATGCCCCGCACCGGAAGGCCTTCAAACAGGAACTTGCGCAACTCGCTCATGAGATGATTCTAAAGATGGACATGCGCGAGCGTGCGCTGCAGGCCTTGTTGCAGCGTGAACCCGACGAGAAGGCCGCTGAGGTGACGGCCCTGCACGACGATTGGTTGGAGCAGCGGCTGCCGCTGCGCCCCGACGCCCTGTTGCGCGAGCCGATGAACGAAGGCGGCCAAAGCGCCCTGCCCGGCCGGCCCGATCGTCCGCGCCTGGTGGCCCCCAAGGACCTGCCCCAGCGGTCTGCCCACACCAGGACGGGCCACGCAGCCCTGATCCATGCAGTGGCGCACATCGAGTTCAATGCGATCAACCTGGCGTTGGACGCCGTGTGGCGCTTTGCAGACCTGCCGGCCGCGTTCTACGCCGATTGGCTGCGGGTGGCGAGAGAAGAGGCCCTGCACTTCAGTCTGTTGCAAACACACCTGCGTACCCTGGGCCATGCCTATGGTGACTTTGAAGCCCATGATGGGCTGTGGATGATGACGGCCAAAACCTCGGCCGATGTGTTGGCGCGCATGGCGCTGGTGCCCCGCTTGCTGGAGGCGCGGGGATTGGATGCCACACCGCCCATGCAGGCGCGCTTGGCCCGTGCCGGGGACACCCGGGCCGTGGAAATCCTGGAGCTGATCCTGCGCGACGAGGTGGGGCATGTGGAGGTGGGCAACCGCTGGTTTCGCCACCTGTGCGCCCAAAGGGGTCTGGAACCCCTGGCCCACTTCCGGCAGCTGGCACGCGAGTACGGCGCGCCGCGTCTGAAGCCCCCGTTCAACCTGGAGGCCCGCCGCCGGGCCGGTTTCGACGAGGCCGAGCTGTTGGCCCTGCACCAACCGGACTAAGCGCCGCGCGGGTGGTGCTGCTGGTGCAGCTGCCTCAGTCGTTCACGGGCCACATGGGTGTAGATCGTGGTCGTGGAGATGTCGGCGTGGCCCAGCAGCATCTGCACCACCCGCAGGTCAGCGCCATGGTTGAGCAGATGCGTCGCGAAGGCATGGCGCAGGGTGTGCGGTGACAGTGGCGCACGGACACCGGCGCGCACGGCATGCTGCTTGACCAGGGTCCAGAACATCTGGCGCGTCATCGGCCCTCCGCGGGCGGTGACAAACAAGGCGTCACTGGACTGCCCCTTGAGAATCGATGCCCGGGCCTCTTGGAGGTACTGCACGATCCAACGCTGGGCCTCGTCACCGAAGGGCACCAGACGCTCGCGCGAGCCCTTGCCCATGACCTTCAGCACACCGTCCTGCAGGCTGAGCTGGACCGTCTTGAGGGCGACCAGCTCCGTGACCCGCAGCCCACTGGCATACATCAGCTCCAGCATGGCCCGGTCGCGCAGGCCCAACGGCGTGGACACCTCCGGGGCGGCCAGCAGGGCCTCAACTTGGGCCTCGGTGAGCGTCTTGGGAACCCGCAGCGCCTGCTTGCTGCTGCCCATCTTGAGGGTGGGGTCCTCTTCGATGAGGCGCTCGCGCAGGGCCCACCGGAAAAAGCGCTTGAAGACACTGGTGCGCCGGTTCACGGTGGCTGCGCGAGACTGCGCATGGCGCTGCGCCATGTAGGCCAGGAGCTGTGACTCGCTGGAGGCCAGGATGCCCTGCTCCAGGGACCCATGCGAATGCTGATGCCACCACTGGGCATACAGCTGCAGGTCGCGCCGGTACGCCGCCAGGGTCAGAGCGCTCAGACCATCCTCCAGCCACAGGGCGTCCAGAAAACGGTCCAAAACCGTGGACGAGGCCGTCGGCACGGCTGGCCCGCTGTTGGCAGGCCGCCGGCCGTTGGCCTCCCACTCAGTCGAGCTTGAGCTTTTGCTCGGCAACGACTTTCTTGTAGACATCAAACTCGGCCTTGATCTGGTCGGCAAACTGTGCGGGGGTGTTGCCAATGATCAGGGAGCCGGTGTCTTCGATGCGCTTGCGCACCGAGGGGTCTTCCAGCACCTTGCGAACGGCGGTGTTGATCTTGTCGACCACGTCCTTGGGCATGCCCTTGGGACCCAGGATGCCCTTGGGACCCAGGATGCCGTAGTAGGCCATGCGGTTCACGGGCTCCAGGCCCACTTCCTTGAAGGTGGGGACGTTGGGCAGCTGGCTCAGGCGCTGCGGCGCCGCCACGACGATGGGCACCAAACGGTTGTCGCGGATGAAGGGCAAGGCCGAGGGCATGTTGTCAAAGATCATCGGGACCTGGCCGGCCACGGTGTCGTTGAGTGCTGGGCCGGCACCGCGATAGGGAATGTGCAGCACGAAGGTCTTGGACAGGCTCTTGTACAGCTCCATCTGCAGGTGACCAATGCCGCCGGTGCCCGAACTCGAGTAGCTGTACTTGCCGGGCGACTTCTTCAGCTCCGCCAGGAACCCTGCATAGTCGCGCGCCGGAAAGCTGGGGTGCACCGCAATCACATTGGGCGTGGCCGCGATGTTGATGACCGGCGTGAAGTCGGTGATGGGGTCGTAGCCGATGCGCGCATTGATGGCCGGATTGGCTGCCGTGGTCGAGACGGTGGCCATGCCCAGGATGTGGCCGTCTGGGGCGGCCCGTACCACCTCCAGTGCGCCCACCGAGCCACCGCCACCAGCGCGGTTCTCCACGACCACGCTGCCGCCCAGGGCTGCACCCAGCTTTTCCGCCACGATGCGGGCCACGATGTCGGTGGTGCCGCCGGGCGCAAAGGGCACGATCAAACGCACCGGCTTGCTGGGATAGGACGCCTGGGCCCATGACACGGCCGGTGCGGCGCTCAGGGCGCCCAGGGCTGCCAGGGACAGGAGCTTGAGGGTCAAACGCTTCATGCTGGAGACTCCGAAAATGGGTGAACCGCGGGATTATGGTGGGCGTGCGGAAACTCCCCAACCGCAAGCCCCCGAAAGCATCGGGGAATCGTCTTCACATCCGCACTAGGGATCACCCGAGGCGACGCTCACGGCGAAGAACCCTGACCCAGGGCCCACTGGATGTGTTCCGCCACCAACGGCGAGGCGGACCCCAAAGCGGTCTGCAAGGCGCTTCGTGCGGCCCCGCACCACGGGTCTGATGCATCCCTGCACCCACCGCGCAGCCCGTTGCCCAAGGCCACGGCCAGGTTGCGGCGCCAGCGCTCGTAGCCGATGCGCCGGATGGCACTGCCCTCGGTGTGGCGCAGAAAATCAGCCTCGGTCCAGGCCCACAGCGTCAGCAGTTCTGGGTCCTGCATGGCCAAGCGTGGCTCGAAGTCCGGCAGCGTGTGGCGCTGGGCGAACTTGTTCCAGGGACACGCCAATTGACAGTCGTCGCATCCATAGATTCGGTTGCCCATCAAGGGCCGCCACACGGGATCGATGGGCCCGCTGTGCTCAATGGTCAGGTAACTGATGCAGCGCCGGGCGTCCAGCCGGTAGGGGGCCACGATGGCGCCCGTGGGGCAGGCCTGCAAACACGCACTGCACTGGCCGCAGTGCTCAGTGACGGGCGGCGTCAGTGGCAGCGGCAGGTCGACAAACAACTCGCCCAAGAAAAACAACGAGCCGCCTTCACGGTTGAGCAACAGGGTGTGCTTGCCACGCCAACCCAGGCCGCTGCGTTGGGCGAGTTCAACCTCTGCCACGGGAGCCGAGTCGGTGAAGGCGCGGTAGCCGAAGGGGCCAATGCGGGCCTGCAGGCCCTGCGCCAAACGGGCCAGTCGCTGCCGCAACACCTTGTGATAGTCACGCCCTCTGGCATACATAGACACCGTGGCCTGCTGGGGCTGACCCAAGCGCGCCCACTCGGCGCCACGCCAATCCTGGTCGCGGGCTTCGGTGGCGGCATCGGCGCCCACATCCGCAACCCCGGCCACAAGGCCTTTGACGTCGCCAGCCTCGTCCGGCGCCCTGCCCCTGTCCGCTGGGCCCGGACCATAGTCCATGCGGGCGGTCACCACGCGAAGGGTACCGGGCACCAGCTCCGCCGGCCGCAAGCGCTTCAGGCCATGGGCCGACATGTAGTGCATGGTGCCGGCGAAGCCGGCTTCCAACCAAGCCCTGAATCCTGGCTCAGCACTGCTGAGGTCCACATCCGACACGCCGATCTGTGAGAATCCCAGCGCGCGAGCATCGGCCTGCAGCCAAAGCCAAACCGCCTGAGGATCCACAGGCGGTTTGGCGCCGTCCCCGAGGGCGGGGGGCCCTGAACGCGAACCCTGTGGTGCACCGTGACGCATAGCCCGATTCTAGAAACCGCCACCCTGCACTGGCCCGACGAAGCCGCCTGCGCGCGGGCGGCCGCCGGATTGGCCGCAGCCGCCCCACGCAACGCCGTGATCACGCTCGATGGCGGGCTGGGCGCGGGCAAGACCACCTTTGTACGCCACCTGCTGCAGGCCTTGGGCGTTCAGGGCCGCATCAAGAGCCCCACCTACGCCGTGATGGAGGCCTATGACGTGGGGTGGCCCGTCTCGCACTTCGATTTCTACCGTTTCCAAGACCCACAGGAGTGGGAAGACGCCGGCTTCCGTGATGTGTTTGCCATGCCGGGACTCAAGCTGTGTGAATGGCCCGACAAAGCCCAGGGCTTGATGCCGCCGCCCGACCTGGCGCTTCACCTGCACACCGGCGAAGACGGCCGGCGTGAGGTTCGGGCGGACGCCCTCAGCGTATGCGGTGTTGGGCTCGTGCACGCGATGAGGCCGGCATGAGGCATCACCGTGCGGCCCCGTCGCGCCGCTCCTTTCTGGAGCGTTTGGGCATGGCCTGGTTGATGATGGGCCTGCCCACACAGGCCTGGGCCAGCGTGGTCAAGGCGGTACGGGTGTGGCCTGCCGCGCTGTACACGCGCGTCACGATCGAGTCTGACACCGCCTTGACGGTCAGCCACCAGCGGCTGAGCCAGCCCGAGCGCTTGGTCATCGACATCGAGGGCTTGGAGCTGTCCAACCAATTGCGGGACCTGGTGTCCAAAGTGCAACCGGACGACCCCTTCATCGCCGCCGTGCGCGTGGGGCAGTTTCAGCCGCGTGTGGTGCGGCTGGTGCTCGACCTCAAGCAGGCTGTGGCACCGCAACTGTTCAGCCTGGCGCCCGTGGCCACCTACCAGCACCGTTTGGTGTTCGATCTGCACCCCACGGTGGAGCAGGACCCGCTGCTGCAGTTCCTGCAGGACAAGCTGCGGGCCGAAGGCCAAGCGCAGCGGCAGGTCAACGATGCCCTGGGCGACTTCATCGGCCGCATGGGGCCACGCGAAGCAGCTCCCCCGGCCCCG
>RFPX01000089.1 GCA_009925955.1 Betaproteobacteria bacterium | reverse complement strand
CTCCCCACGACCGTGATCTGATCCAGGAAGACGACGATGAGCGACAAGCACCTTTCCACGCAGTACGACGCTGAGCTCAGCGCGATTTCCAACCAGGTGATGCACATGGGCGGTCTGGCTGAGTCGCAGGTGGCCCAAGCCGTCTATGCCTTGACCAAATTGAGCGCTGAGACCGCTGAGCGCGTGTTGGAGACCGAAACCAAGGTCAACCAGCTCGAGATGGAAATTGACTCGGAGCTGTCAACCATCATCGCGCGCCGGCAACCCACGGCCAGAGACTTGCGCCTCTTGGTGGCCATCAGCAAGATGATCGCCAACCTCGAGCGAGTCGGCGATGAGGCGGCCCGCATTGCGCGCACGGTCAAGCGCTTGATCGACTCTGGCATTTCCAGCAGGCTACCCATCGGGGATCTGGCGTATGAGGCAGACTTGGCGATTGCGCAACTGCGCAAGGCCTTGGATGCCTTTGCCCGATTGGATGTCGCTCGTGCGCTGGAGGTGCTCAAACAAGACGACCAGATCGACCAGGAGTTCGAAGGCCTCATGCGCAAGTTGATCACCTTCATGATGGAAGATCCGCGTACGATCTCCAGTTGCATCGACCTCGTGTTTGTGGCCAAGGCCATTGAGCGGGTGGGCGACCATGCGAAGAACTTGGCCGAAGTGACCATTTACGTGGTCAACGGGATCGATGTCCGCCACACACCCGCGGCATCCCTGGAAGAGGCTTCTGTGGGTGGAGCGAATTGAGCTGAAGCATGGGTGCTGAGGTACTGATCGTCGAAGACGAAGCCGCCATTGCGGAGCTGTTGGCCATCAACATCCGTCACGCTGGCATGACGGTGCGGGTAGCGCTGGACGCCGAAACCGCTCGGCGCGAAGTGGACCAGCAACTGCCGAAGTTGGTGTTGCTGGACTGGATGCTGCCCGGGCAATCCGGCGTTCAGCTGGCCCGACAATGGCGTGCCGACGAGCGCACCCGCGACCTGCCCATCATCATGCTGACCGCAAGGGCGGCTGAGGACGATCGCGTGGCGGGATTGGACGCCGGTGCGGACGACTACCTCACCAAACCGTTCTCGACCAAGGAGCTCATGGCCCGTGTGCGGGCGGTGTTGCGCCGACGCGCGCCGGAAGCACTGGACAAGCCCCTTGAGTCGGCGGGTATCCACCTAGACCCCGCCACCCGCCGGGTGGTCGCGCGCGGTCAGGACGTGAAACTCAGCCCCACCGAGTTCAAGCTCCTGCACTTTCTCATGGCCCACCCTGAGCGTGTCCACAACCGAACACAGGTGTTGGACCGCGTCTGGGGTGATCATGTCTTCATCGAAGAGCGCACGGTGGACGTCCACGTCAAGCGCCTGCGGGAGGCCCTGCGGGTGGTGGGCTGCGACGGAGCGGTGGAAACCGTTCGCGGTGCCGGTTACCGCTTCAATGCCCGGGCGGGTCGCCCCGAAGGCGCTGGCGCAGTCGGCGCAGCAGGCGCGTGAGGACGTGACCGAGCAGGAAGCTCTGGGTTCCGCCTTTGAGGCGGCTTTTGAAGCGGTGCCCAACGGGGTGGTGCTGCTGGATGCGCAACAGCGCATTTCTTGGTTGAACACCCATGCCTGCGTGCACATGGCCTTGGATCCGCGCGGAGACATCGGGCAATGCCTGACCAATCTGGTGCGGGACCCGGCCTTGGTTGCAGCGCTGGGCGACCCGTCGGCGCCGGAAGACTTCAGGATCGGCTCTCACCGTGCGGACCAAGTTCTTCTGGTTCAGGTTCGAAGCTATGCGCCTGGCCGTCGAATGGTGCTGACCCACGATGTGACCGAAGCCGACCGCATGGAGGCCATGCGGCGCGACTTCGTGGCCCACGTATCGCATGAGATCCGCACGCCGCTGACCGTGTTGGCCGGCTTTGTGGAGACCATGCAAACCCTGGCGCTGCAGGAGAAGGAGCACCACCGGGTGCTGGAACTGATGAAGCAGCAAACCTCGCGCATGGAAAGCCTCGTGTCGGACTTGCTGCTGCTGGCCACGCTGGAGGGCAGCCCTAAGCCGGCCATCGCCCAATGGGTGCCCTTGGGCCCGTTGCTCCAGTCAGCCGTCTCTGACGGGCAGCACCTGTCGGTTGGACAGCATGACCTGCTGTGCGGCGTGGCGCCCGAACAGGAGTTGGAGTTGGCTGTGGAAGAGCGCGAGATGGCCAGCGCCTTGGGCAACCTTGTCAGCAACGCTGTGCGCTACACCCCTGCTGGCGGCCGCATTGAGCTGCAGGCCAACCTGCGGGCCGACGGATACCTGGAGTTGAAGGTCATCGACAACGGCATCGGGATCGAGCGCCATCACCTGCCGCGCATCACCCAGCGGTTCTACCGTGTTGACAAGAGCCGCTCGCGCGCCACGGGTGGCACCGGGCTGGGTTTGGCCATCGTCAAGCACGCCATCACCCGATACGGGGGCGAGTTGTTGGTGGACAGCACGCCCGGGGAGGGTTCGTGTTTCACCCTCACGCTGCCACCGGCCCGTGTTCGGGTGGTGGGAACCGAGCTGCTCTCGTCACCAGGCTTCATGCCTTCTTCACCAAGCTGAAACGCTGGCGTCATCGAGCCCCTGCAGCATTGCGGTTGCAGACTAGGAGCTCGACATGCAACAACTGGCATCGCACCATGCGGCTCAATTGGCCGCGCCGACGCTCGTCAAGACTGGAAACGACCTGACAGTCTCATGGGTCCGCCACCAGGATGAGCTCAGGGCCGCACAGCGCCTCCGGTACCAAGTGTTCCACGGCGAATGGGGCGCCAGACAGCTGTCTGAGCCATCAGGCCTGGACCATGACGCGTTTGATGAGCACTGCGAACACCTGATCGTCTCCTTGGCTGAAAGTGCCGACGCGCCGGCGCAAGTGGTGGGAACGTACCGTGTGCTGTTGCCGGATGCCGCGCGGCGGGCTGGACGCTACTACACCGACACGGAGTTTGACCTGACGGCGCTGGAGCCCCTGAAGCCCACCATGGCCGAGCTGGGTCGTTCCTGTATTGCCGCGCCATGGCGCACGGGCGGGGTCATCCTGATGCTGTGGACGCACCTGATTCGCTTCTTGAGCGATAACGGCGTTGAGCGCGCGATCGGCTGTGCCAGCGTTCCCATGCCCGATGGCGGTGCCAATGCCGCCCGACTCTGGCAGGAGCTGCGCAGCAGCCACCTCGTGCCCGAGGCGCTGAGGGTTCGGCCGCGGGTGGCCTTGCCCGTGGACTTACTGCCCTCTGAGGGGGCCGCTGATTGGCCGCCCTTGGTTCGCGGCTACATCAAGATCGGCGCCAAGGTGCTCGGTGCACCGGCCTGGGATTCTGACTTTGGCTGTGCCGACCTGCCGATGATGCTGGACTTGGCGGCCATGTCTCCCGCATACCGCAAGCGGTTCATGGTTGATTGACGGAATTCAATGTAAACGGTATAAACGGTTTACATTGTTAATGGAGGTCCGAATGGCAACTGTTCAGAAGTCTGCAACCGCACAGAAGTCAGCAGCAGCGCCGCGCAAAGCCGCAGCGCCGCGCCGCGCACCCGCTGCAAAAAAGCCAGCGGCGCCACGGAAGGCGCTTGTGGCGAAAAAGGCCGTGGCAAAGAAGGCCGTGGCCAAGAAGGCTGCTGTGCCCCGCAAGGCCACCGTGGCGCGCAAGGCCACCGTATCGCGCAAGGCTGCTGCGGCCCGCAAGGCCGTACCGGCCACTCCAAACCCTGAGTTGATGCCGACTGCGCCCGCTGCCAGCAACCCAGGTACCGTGCTGGCCCCGGCCCCGGCCACGCCACCCAAGAAGGCCAAGAGCGGCAGCACCGTCAAGCCCTCAAAGCAGGCCCCTGCGGCCAAGCCGCCGAAGGCAGACAAAGCCGCCAAGGCCGACAAGGCTGAAAAAGCTTCCAAGGCCGAAAAGCCCGCCCGCAAAGACAAGCTGATCCGCGACAGCTTTACGATGCCCGAAAGTGATTTCGAGCGCATCGCCAGCGTCAAGCAGCGCGCCCTGCAGTTCCAGCATGTGGCCAAGAAGTCGGAGGTGTTGCGCGCAGGTTTGGCAGCCCTGCAGGGGCTTAACGACGCTCAGCTGCGGGCCATTTTGGAAAGCCTGCCCGTGATCAAGACCGGACGCCCCAAGAAGGCAAGCTGATCCCGGCCATCGACAGGCGTTGCTGCTCGTCCACCAGGCGCAGCAGCGCCCGTTCGAACTGCTGGGTGACGCTGTCCCAGTCCAGGCCCTGCAGGTCGTTCGCACAGCGCAGCGCCACCCGCTGACGCAGGCCGTCGTCACAGGCGGCGTCGACGGCGGCCTGCACGAAGGCCTGGGGCTGGCCGGGCTCCACGGCCCAGCCGTTCAGGCCATCTCGAATCAGTTCCCCCGCCGCTGCCATTCGGTAAGCCACGGTGGGGACACCGCTGGCCATTGCTTCGGCCACCACGTTGCCATAGGTTTCGGTCTCGCTGGGGAAGAGGAACAGGTCGGTGCTGGCCAAGGCTTGGGCCAGTTCTGGGCCCTTGAGCATGCCGGTGAAGATGGCGTTGGGGCACTGGGATTCCAGCGCCTGCCGCATGGGCCCATCTCCGATCAGAACCAGGCGGGCCGTGGGCCGGCGTTGCGCAATCGCTTCGAAAGCCGCGACCACCTGCGGCAGGTTCTTTTCCTGCGCAAGTCGTCCCAGGTACACCACAGCCAAGGCGTCTTTGGTCAGGCCCCAGGCTTGGCGCAAGGCCTCGCTCCTTCGGCTCGGATGGAACAAGCCCACATCCACGCCCCGTCCCACCACGGCCAGCCGTTTGAAGCCTGCGACCTCCAACTGCGCCTTGAGGGTTGGCGTGGGCACCAGGGTCAAGTGGGTTCGGTTGTGGAACTTGCGCAGCACCAGCATGATGCTGCGAAACAGCATGCCAACGCCGTAGTGCCGGCTGTAGGCATGGAAGTTGGTTCGAAAGTCACTGGAGACCGGCAGCTTGAGTTGCTGTGCGGCCTTCAGGGCTGACCAACCCAGCGGGCCCTCGGTGGCGATATGCACCACATCGGGCCTGCGGACCGACCACAGCTTGAGCAGGGCACCCTTGCACGGCAAGCCCATGCGCAGCCCCGGGTATCGGGGAATCGGTATGCCCCGCATCAGGATGGGTGCTTCCATGACTGGTGTGGGGCTGCTGCGTCCGGTGATCGGCAGGTCGGCACCCGCCGTGAGCCCATCGGCCGGTTGTCGCAGCCTGACCAGTTGGATGCTGTGTTGCCGTTCAATCAGGTTGGACACCAGCTTGGACAGCGTCAACGACACCCCATTGACCTCCGGTGGGTAGGTTTCGGTCACCACCGCAATCCGCAAGTGCCGCCCGTGACGCTCCAGGTGGTCGATCTGCAGGTCGGTGGTCAGCTCAGCATCCATGTGCACATGGTCGCGCGGCAACAAATCAGATTGATGACAGTGCGGGTGTCGCATCAATGAAATGCGACCGTCATCCGTTCTTCACCGATTCGATCCACAGTGTGTCCCCAGGCTTGGGTGCTGTGGCCAATGTGCTCTGTGCCCACCTTCAACCCTTGCAAGAGCCAGGAGCACCGTGCACCATGAATCGATTCCTTGAAGAGCTGCGGATCCAGCGTTGGGACGAC
>RFPX01000088.1 GCA_009925955.1 Betaproteobacteria bacterium | reverse complement strand
AGTGGCCGATACAGAATCCGGGCCGCGGTGCGTACGCCGCAGACGCTATGAGGCCTTGAAGATCTTGAACACCAACGAACTTCGCTCGACGACTGGCATGGGTGCTTGGACCTTTCTGCCGTTTGCGCTGACCATCTTCACCAGCGCGTTTCTGCTGTTCCAAGTTCAGCCCCTGTTGAGCAAGCAGATCCTGCCTTGGTTTGGTGGCAGCCCGGCCGTGTGGACCACGGCCATGCTCTTCTTCCAGTCCTTGCTGTGCCTGGGTTACCTCTACGCGCACGCGCTGACCCGATGGTTGTCTCGCCCCTGGCAAGCCCGCGTGCACCTGGCGCTGTTGGTGGCCTCGGCACTGCTGGCGTCGCAGGTGCTGCCCGACGCGTCCTTGCGGCCGCAATCGCCGGATGCCCCCGTCGCCCAGGTGCTCACCATCTTGGGATTGAGCGTGGGCTTGCCCTATTTCTGCCTGGCCACCACCGGGCCTCTGGTGCAACACTGGTTCACCCGAACACCGCATGCGCATTCGGTTTTCCGTTTGTATGCCCTGTCCAATGTCGGTTCCTTCCTGGCCCTGTTGACCTTCCCCTACGTGCTGGAGCCCTGGCTGGAGCAGCGTCAGATGGGCTCGCTCTGGACGGTTGGATACTGGCTGTTTGCCGTGCTGTGTGCGCCCTTGGCCCTGGGTTGGTGGCAGTCACAGCCGGCCGCCTCAACGGCCAGCCCCGCGCAGGCGCAGCAGGCGCCGGGCGCGGCCCCGAAGCACGCGCCACCGGCGGCGCTGGTGCGTCTGGGCTGGATCGGCCTGCCGGCCTTGGCTTCCCTGGTGTTCATCGCGGCCACGGACCAGATCAGCCACGACATTGCGCCAGAGCCCCGACTGTGGATCACCACGCTGGGTCTGTACCTGTTCACCTTTATCCTGACCTTTGACCACCCGCGCTGGTACCGGCCCCGCCTCTTCGCCGCGGCGGCCCTGGCCTTGATCGTGGCCACGGTGGGCATCTCCGACATCCCAGACTGGTTCGGTTGGGACTTCGATTACGGCGTGGACGAGGTGCGCTGGCTGCATTACGGCCTCATCTTTGCGGTGTGCATGCTGTGCCATGGCCAGCTCTACCGAAGCCGCCCATCGGACCCCGGCCGCCTGACCGAGTTTTACCTGTGCATGTCGGTGGGTGGCGCCGTTGGTGGGCTGTTTGTGACGCTGGTGGCCACGCCCTACTTCGACGATTACCACGAGTGGCTGATGGCCTTGGTGCTGGCCGCGCTGCTGGCGTGCTGGGTCCTGTTCGATGCGCCCTCCGCTCGCATGCGCCAGCGGTGGGCGGGGGCGGTCGTGGCCACTGCGGTGGTGGGGCTCCTGGTGCACCTGCTCAACCCCTGGTCGTGGCGCGAGGTGCGCACGGCCGAGCGCAGCGACACGTTGCTGGAGCAGTCTCGAAACTTCTACGGCACCGTCACGGTGACCGAGCGCCGCTATGTCAATGAACCCGAGCGTGACGAGCGCGTGTTCTTCAGTGGCAACGTCACCCATGGGCAACAGTCACTGTGGCCGGCCTTGCGCCATGTGCCCACCACCTACTACGCGCGCGACAGCGGCATCGGCGAAACCCTGCAGTGGGCCATGCAGCGTCAGCCCTCCCTGTCCGTGGCCTTGATTGGCCTGGGGGCGGGAACGCTGGCCAACTACGCCCGCGAGGCGGACGACTACGACTTCTATGAGATCAACCCGGCAGCGGTGCACATTGCCCAGCGTTGGTTCGACAACCTGGCCACCTGCAAAGCACACCGCCAGCAGATTCTGCTGGGCGATGCGCGCCTGAAGATGGAGCAACTGCCGCCGGATCGTCTGTATGACGTGATCGTGCTGGATGCCTTCACGGGGGGCTCGGTGCCCATGCACCTGCTCACCCGCGAGGCGTTTGCCATCTACAAGCGCCACCTCAAACCCGATGGCTTCCTGGCCATCAACATCACCAATGCCTACCTTCACCTGTACCCGGTGGTGCGCGCACAGGCCGAGGCACTGGGCATTCCTTTCCGACACAAGCACCAGGACGTCGACGAAGCGCGCTACATTCGACGCAACCTGCACTTCATCATGACGGCCGACCGTGAGTACCTGCAGGCCTATCCGTCGGTGGACGGACGTGTCTTCGACGAGGCTGGTCGCTTGGTGCGCACCGAACCGGTGAACCTCCCGGGTCTGCGGCTGTGGACCGATCAGTTCAGCAGCATCGGGCCCATCGTGCGCTGACCCCCCTGATCCAAGAGCCCAGCCATGACCACCACGCCCAACCTGCCCTCACGCAAGACCATCATTTTGGTGGGCCTTGTGGGGACCTTTCTCACGTCCCTGGCCGGCATCACCGGCTCCATGTTGTTGGCCGGGTGGGAGGCTTCGGGGGCTTGGCCCGAATGGACGCGCCGGCTTGTGTGCGGCTATCCCTGTGCCTGCCTCGTGGTGCTGACCGTGTTCCCCTTCATGGTGCCCAGGCTGACCCAGGCCCTGGAAGCACACTGGCGCCGTCGGGCCTGAGGCAAGCCGGGTGCGCAAGCCGGGTGCGCAAGCCGGGGGCCTGCTGCCCGATGGCGTAGGGCAGGGCAGGGGCATTGCCCCGGGCCTCGGGTTTGGCGGCTAAGCTCGCGCGTGTTCGCGGCCTGATGAGCGCTGCTCTGGGCTGCTCCACCACCGCCTTGGCGCGGCATCATTTGCTTCCCCTGAACACCATGTCCGTCCGCCTCTTTGCCCTGAGCCTTCTGTGCGCCTTCACCACCAGCATGGCCCCCGTGGCCTGGGCGCAAGCCAAGAACACCGATACCGGCTACGTGCCCCAACGCGGGCAGGCCGGCAAGGATGTGATTTGGATCCCCACCCCCCAGGGCCTGATTGACAAGATGCTGGACGTGGCCCGGGTGGGGTCAGGAGACTTGGTGTACGACCTGGGTGCCGGTGACGGCATCATCGCCATCACCGCCGCAGGGCGCTATGGAGCGCGGGCGGTGGGCATCGAATACAACCCGCAGATGGCCGACTTTGCCCGGCGCAAGGTGGCCGAAGCGGGCCTGAGCGACCGGGTGCGCATCATCACGGGCGACATCTTCAAGGAAGACTTCAGCGCGGCCACCGTGGTGACGCTGTATCTGTACCCGGACCTGAACATGCGCCTGCGGCCCACCATCTTGGCCATGAAGCCTGGGACGCGCGTGGTGTCCCATGCCTTCACCATGGGCGACTGGGAACCCGACGAAACCGTTACCGACCAGACCGCACGGGCGTTTTTCTGGGTGGTACCCGCACAGGTGGAAGGCGAGTGGACGCTCAACGGCATGGACGGTGGGCCGGTGAAGCTGAGCTTTCGGCAGCTGTTCCAACAGGTGGGCGGTATGGCCACCATCCAAGGCGTGAGCCAGCCCTTGGTGGGTGTGCGCCTGCGGGGCAATGAATTGAGCTTCAAGATGAGCCTGCCCGACCGCCAGATGGTCAGTTTCACAGGCCGCGTGTCGGGGAAGAACATCAGCGGGACCCTGAACACGCCAACAGCCAACCTCTCGGTGGACGCGCGCCGCAACTGAGCTCCGATGACCGGTATGCAGGCGGCACCCTCGCCGGCGACAGCGGCCCCTGAAAGCCCGCAGCGCGTTCTGCAGCCTCTGGCCGCGGTGGCGCTGACCGTGGGCATCGTGGTGGGCGCGGGCATCTTCAAGACGCCTTCCCTGGTGGCCGGCCTCAGCGGTGATGCAGGATGGGCCTTGGTCCTGTGGGCCGTGGGCGCGGCGATTTCCATCGCCGGTGCGCTGTGCTACGCCGAACTGTGCACGGCCTACCCGCATGCAGGGGGCGACTACCACTTCCTGCAGCGCGCCTTTGGACGGGACCTGTCCTTCCTGTACGCCTGGGCCCGGGCCACCGTCATCAACCCGGGGTCGATTGCACTGTTGGCCTTCGTTTTCGGTGACTACATGAGCACCCTGTGGAACCTGGGCACCTACTCCAGTGCGGCTTGGGGCTTGGGCATCGTGGTGGCCCTGACGGTCATCAACTGGGTGGGCTTGAACGCCTCCGTTCGCCTGCAGACCCTGCTGACGGCCCTGGAGTTGCTGGGCCTGTTGGCGGTGGTGGTGGCGGGCCTCTTCGTGCCCGCATCCCCCGCGCCGGTGATCGACTGGTTTGTTCAGGCGCCGGCCCCGGCGCAGTGGGGGCTGTGCCTGGTGTTCGTGCTGCTGACCTTTGGGGGCTGGAACGAATCGGCCTACGTGTCGGCCGAGGTTCGGGGCGGGCCTCGGGCCATGGTGCGGGTGATCGTGGCCAGCATGGCCGTGCTCACCGTGATTTATCTCTTGGTCAATTGGGCGCTGCTGCAGGGTCTGGGGTATGCGGGATTGAGCCAGAGCAAGACGGCCGCGTCTGACCTGCTGGGCCAAGCCTTTGGCCCATGGGCACAAAAGGCGCTGGGCCTGTTTGTGGCCATCGCAGCGCTCACCAGCATCAACGCCACCATGGTGGTGGGGGCTCGCAGCAACTACGCCCTGGGGGGCGACTGGCAGGTGCTGCATCGCTTGGGCCGCTGGCATGCGCAGAACGCCAGTCCCCGGGTGGCCTTTGGCTTGCAAGCGCTGGTGGCCATCGGCCTGATTCTCCTGGGCACGCAGGAGGCCGATGGCTTTGCCGCCATGGTGGAGTTCACCGCACCGGTGTTCTGGAGTTTTCTGCTGCTGGTGAGCGTGGCCGTGATTTGGCTGCGCCAGAGCGACCGCGCCACCGATCGGCCCTTCAAGGTGCCGCTGTACCCCTTCACACCCCTGGTGTTTGGTGCGGCCTGCGCCTGGCTGGCGTACTCCAGCATCACCTACGCCATCAGCCGTCAGGCCATTGGGGTCTCGATGTGGTTGATGGCCAGTGGTGTGCTGGCCTGGTGCCTGCTGCGCTGGCGCGAACACCGCCGTTAAGGCTGCCGCGCAGGCCCCCCCGGCATCACAAGCGTGCCGGCTGGATGTACTGGAAGATTTCCTGGGCTTGGGCTTCCTGCAGGGGCTCGCCTTGCTCAACGCAGACCAAGGCGTCCCTCAGCCGCTCGAGTTTGATCGTCGCCCCCTTGATGCGGGCTGTCCCCCGGTTGGTGGCGTCAGCTTCTTCTGCCCAATGGTCGCTGAGCCTGTGGGTGGAGGTGCCTTGCCAGAGTTGGGCGGGCACTGCGGCCTGTTCGACCGTCAGGTGATTCAAATGGGCCAGGCGCAAATAGGTGAACAGCAGGCTGAAAGACTCGGCGCCGAAGCGCTCGTAGAGCACCGGCAAGGGTTCGTCCTTGACACGTTTCACCTCCAGGCCAAAGCGCGCCCGCCCGGATGCTGCAGCGTAGTCCTCACTCGCCTTCGGCGTCACCACGCCGCCTGGGCTGATGTGAAGCAGCTGACACCATTGCGGATGGTCAAAGAACACCTTGAAGGGCACACCGCCATCGAACAGCGCCAGTTGATAGACCTGTGACAGCTGATGGGGACTGAAGTCCTTGCCCATGCTCATCCATTTGGTGACCAGGTCGACAAAGGACTCCGGCGTGAGCCCGTTGTCTTGCAGCGCCTGGCGGGCACGCTCCAGCCGGACCATGCCGGGCTCAGGCGCAGCGGAGGCGG
>RFPX01000087.1 GCA_009925955.1 Betaproteobacteria bacterium | reverse complement strand
ACCAGGTGGCCACCTGGTACTGGGGCATGCCGCCGTCCTTGGCGGTGGGCACATTCGGGAAGCCCGGGGCCGGCTTGTCGGAGGCCACGGCCAGGGCCTTGATGCGCCCGCCCCTGATGTGGGCGGCACTGGAGCCCAGGCCGTCGAACATCACGTCCACTTGTCCGGCGATCAGGTCCTGCAGGGCAGGGCCTGCGCCCCGGTAGGGAATGTGGGTGATGAAGGTCTTGCTTTGCAGCTTGAACAGCTCGCCGGCCAGGTGGTGCGAGGTGCCGTTGCCGGCCGACCCGTAGTTCAGCTTGCCAGGGTTGGCGCGTGCAAAGGCCAGGAATTCACCCAGGGTGTTGGCCTGCACCTTGCTGGGGTTCACCACCACCACTTGGGGCACGCTGGACACCAGGCCCACCGGAATGAAGTCGGTCTCGATGTTGTAGTCGAGCTTGGGGTACATCGACGGTGCGATCGCGTGGTGCACCGCGCCCATGAAGAAGGTGTAGCCGTCCGGGGCGGCGCGTGAGGCGATGCCAGCACCCAGGGTGCCACCCGCGCCGCCCTTGTTGTCGATGAGGAATTGCTTGCCGGAGTTCTTGCTCATGGCGGCAAACAACGGGCGGGCGAATGCATCGGTGCCGCCACCGGGCGGGAAGGGCACCACGATGGTCACCGGCTTGTTGGGCCAGGCTTGGGCCCAGAGGGTGGAGGCGGGGAATGCAAGCGCTGCAGCGGCCAGGGCCGTCATCACGGTCCGTCGGTGGTTTGAACGCAAGGTGTTCTCCTGTTGGGTTTGCAAACCGCGGCATTTTGGAGGATCCGCAATGCCCCTTGCACAGGGTGTTCCACAAGGACCTACCGCTGGCTTACGAGCCCGGGAGAGGCGGGTCGCGCAAGCGTTCCTGCATCACCCGCCGAACCACGGCCAGCGCGGGGTGCTCCGTGCGTTGGGCCAGTGTCACCAGCCCGAAGCGGGCTGTGGCCTGAAGGGCCGGTTGCATCCGCAGCTCCACCAGCTGGGGTGCAGCCTGCCGAATGGCCACCAGGACCGCGTCGCTGTGCTCCACCACGTCGACCAGGCTTGAGATCTCCTCGCAGCGCAGGGTCACGCATTCGCTCGGGTTGGCCTGCGGCCCGTAGCGCTCCACCATGATCCGTGCCACCTCGTCGCTCAGCGGGGTCGACGCCATCGGGTAGGGCGCCAACTCCTGAAACGTCACCGAGCGGCCGCCGGCCATGCGCTTGGCCAGGGGGTGGCCACGGCGCACCATGTAGGCCCCCCGCATCTCGTGGTGAAACTCCGCTTGAAGGTCGCTGGACGGGCGCAGCGAGCGCGAGTCCACCACCAGGGCGTCCAGCCGGCGCTCACGCAGGGCTTGCACCAACAAGTCGGTGCCGCTTCGGGCGATGTCCAGGTGCATCTGGGGATGCTCACGGGCCATGGTCAGCAGCAAGGGCACCATCAGCATGGCGCCCGGTCCCGAGCCCAGTCCGATGCGCAAGGCGCCGGCCTCGGCGGAGTTGAGTTCGCGCCCAGTGCTCTGCAGGTCTTGGGCGTCTGACAGGAGCCGCCGGGCACGGGGCAGCATGTCCCTCGCATAGGGCGTCAGCTCAATGCGGCGTCCGATGCGGTCGAACAACCGGGCCCCCCATTCGTCTTCCAGGGCCTGGATGCTGCGGCTGAGGGCCGGCTGGGTCAGGAACACCCGTACAGCGGCCTTGCTGAAGGAGCCCGCTTCGGCCAAGGCGACGAAGTGTTTCAGCTGGACCAGGGTCATCGAACACCCCCGAGGATTTGATCCATGAGATTAATGCATCGTAATTGAATAAACAATGCATTGGACGCAAATCTCTCCCGTTTCTACATTCACGTCAAAGAGGCCAAGATGCCCACGAATCCATGCCCCATGACCCCATGTGACCACCCCAGACGTGCAGGAGACCCTCTTATGAACACCATGATCCGCCGCGCCTTCGCGCAAACCCTGGCCGCCGCCTTCCTTTGCGCCGGCGGCCTGGCCCAGGCCCAATCCACCAAGCCGCTGAACCTGATGGTGCCCTACCCGGCCGGTGGCCTGTCCGATGCCATTGCGCGCATCGTGGAACGCCCCCTGGCCAAGACCCTCAACCAAATGGTCATCGTGGAAAACCTCGGTGGCGTGGGCGGAGCCTTGGGCGCGCAAAAGGTGCTGGGTGCACCGGCCGATGGCCATTACCTGTACCAGGGCTCGCCCAACGAGTTGATCCTGGCACCGCTGGCGCTGCAGGCCGTGAAGTACAAGGCCGAAGACTTCCGCTTCGTGCAAATGATCGGCACCTGGCCGCTGGCCGTTCTGGCCCGTCCTGGCCTGAACGTGAACACCGTGGATGAACTGGTGGACCTGGCCAAGCGCTCGGCAGCATCGGGCAAGCCCTTGAGCTATGGCAGCGTGGGCATGGGCTCGCTCTACCACGTGCTGGGCGCGCACTTTGCTCAGAAGATCGGTGCTGAGATGGTGCACATCCCCTACAAGGGCATGGCCCCGCTGCTGCAGGACATGGGCGGTAACGCCGTGGATGTCTCCTTCCTGGTGGTGGGCGAACAGACCATCGGCCTGGCCGATGCGGGCCGCTTGAAGGTGCTGGCCACCCTGGCGCCGTCTGGCAAGGTAGAGGCGCCCTTCCTGGCCAAGTACCCCAGCATCAACGACAGCAAGTCCATCAAGGACTTCAGCTTCAACACCTGGACCGGTTACTTCGTGCGCAAGGACACGCCCGAGGCCGTGGTTCAGCACAAGCCCGCCGCCCCACTCAAAACCCAAGCACCCCGTGACCACCGTCCTCGAAGAGCTGCGTTCCAAGGCCGAAGCCTTCACCGCTTTGCGCCGCGAGATCCACCGCTTTCCGGAGTTGGCTTTCGAGGAACACCGGACGTCGGAGACGGTGGCACGCAAGCTGCAATCCTGGGGTTACACCGTGACCAGGGGTGTGGGCGGCACCGGCGTGGTGGGCACGCTGCGGCGCGGCACCTCTGGCCGCGCCTTGGGCCTGCGTGCAGACATGGACGCCTTGCCGATTGCCGAGGAAAGCGGCTGCGCCTGGGCCAGTACCCGGCCGGGCCTGATGCACGCCTGTGGCCATGACGGCCACACGGCCATGTTGCTGGCTGCGGCGCAGCACCTGGCGCAAACCGAGGGCATCGACGGCACCCTGCACCTCATCTTCCAGCCGGCCGAAGAAGGTGGGGGTGGTGCCCTGAAGATGATGGAAGACGGCCTGTTCGATCGGTTCCCCTGCGACGCCGTCTTTGCGATGCACAACATGCCCGGTGTGCCTCAGGGTCACCTGTGGCTGCGCGAAGGCCCGATGATGGCCTCCAGCGACTACGCCACCATCACGCTTCACGGCACCGGCGGCCACGGCGCGATGCCCCACAAGGCGGCGGACCCGATCGTGGCGGCGGCCAGCCTGGTCTTGGCCCTGCAGACGGTCGTCTCGCGCAACGTTGACCCCCAGGACTCTGCCGTGATCACCGTGGGCGCACTCAATGCCGGCAAGGCCAACAACGTGATTCCCGCGCAGGCCTTGTTGGAGCTCAGCGTGCGCGCCCTGAACCCGCCAGTGCGCACCCTGCTGCGCCAGCGTATCCACGACCTTTGCAATGCCCAGGCCGCCAGCTTTGGCGTGCGGGCGGAAATCGACTGGCGTCCCGGCTATGCCGTGTTGGTAAACGCCCCTGAGCCCACCGAGTTTGCCCGTGGCGTGGCCCGCGAACTCGTGGGCGTGGAACGGGTCAATCCGCAAGCACCGGCGCTCACCGGCAGCGAAGACTTTGCCTTCATGCTGGAACGCGTCCCCGGCAGCTACCTGCTCATCGGCAATGGTGATGGCCCCGGTAACTGCATGGTCCACCACCCGGGCTACGACTTCAACGACGACAACATCGTGGTGGGCAGCGCCTACTGGGTGTTGCTGGCCAGGCGCTTCTTGGCGCCAGCCCTCGAAAACCCACACGGCACGGCGGTGCAACAGGATTTCAGCACCACGATCTGATCCAATCCCAACCGCAGGAGAGTGTTGGGCGCCTGCCCAACCCCCGAAGGCGCAATCTCCCATGAACGCTCAGGGCCAACACTGCAACACACCAATGCCGTCTGGAGAGCCGTCACGCAGGTGACGCACCGAAGGAGCAAGGCGCCGCACCAGCGGTGGCTGAATCTCTCAGGTACCAAGGACAGGGGGAGCGGCACCGCAGCGCCAAGGGCGCTGTGTACTGCTCAGGAGCCTGTTCATGAAAGTTCTCGTTCTCGGCGCCGGTCTGCTCGGCGTGACATCGGCCTACTTCCTGCGCCAGCAGGGCCATGACGTCACCGTCATCGACCGCCAGGCCTCGCCGGCGGCCGAAACCAGTTTTGCCAACGGCGGCCAGATCTCGGTGAGCCATGCCGAGCCCTGGGCCAATCCCAGCGCACCGCTGAAGGTGCTCAAGTGGTTGGGCCAGGAAGATGCCCCGCTGCTGTTCCGCATCCGTGCAGACATGCGCCAGTGGATGTGGGGCTTGCAGTTCATGCGCGAGTGCACCCCCGCGCGCACGCGCCACAACATCGAGCAGATCGTGCGCCTGGGCACCTACAGCCGCGACACCCTGCAGCAACTGCGCGCCGAGCGCGGCATCCAATACGACCAGCGCACCCAAGGCATCCTGCACTTCTACACCAACCCCAAGGAATTCGAGGGTGCCGAAGCCCCGGCCGCACAGATGCGCGCCTTGGGCTGCGACCGTCGCGTCATCAGCGCCGACGAGGCCGTCAAGCTCGAGCCGGCCTTGGCTCACATCCGCCCCCAGCTGGCCGGCGCCACCTACACCGCCGAAGACGAGTCGGGCGACGCCAACCAATTCGCCCGTGAACTGGTCAAGCGCTGCGAACATGACGGCGTGCAGTTCCTGATGAGCCACACCATCACCGCGCTGCGCGAAGTGGGCGGTGAGATCGACCACGTGGAAGCCACCGACAGTGAAGGCCGCTTCCAGCGCATCAAGGCCGATGCCTATGTGTTGGCCATGGGCAGCCTGTCGCCCCTGTACGCCAAGCCCCTGGGTATTGAGCTGCCCATCTACCCGGCCAAGGGCTACTCCGTGACCATGCCGGTCAAGGACGCCCGCATGGCGCACCAGGTGTCTTTGACCGATGACGAATACAAGCTGGTGTTCTCGCGCCTGGGTGACCGCCTGCGCATTGCCGGCACGGCGGAATTGAACGGCTACGACCGCGACCTGAACCGGGTGCGTTGTGAGGCCATCGTGCGCCGCGTGGAAGAGCTGTTCCCGGGTGCGGGCCACCTCGACCAGGCGCAGTTCTGGACCGGCCTGCGCCCGGCCACGCCGAGCAATGTGCCCATCATTGGCCGCTCCAAGGTGAAGAACCTCTTCCTGAACACCGGCCACGGCACCTTGGGCTGGACCCATGCCTGCGGCTCGGGCAAGAGCATTGCACGCATCGTCAGCGGCTTGCAGCCGGAGGTGAACTTCGCCTTCACCGGGTTGCCCAAGCCTTCGGCGGCGGTGCCTGCGCTGGCGGCTTCGGCGCATTGATCCTGTTCGGCCTGCCCACAGGTTTCTGATGTAAGTAAGCACTTATTTACAATGTGTGGCTGCCAGGCCGGGCGGGCCGCTGCCACACCTTGAGGCCGCCACAAGGGCATGCGGCTTGGAGCACACTGGGGGATTCGGCT
>RFPX01000086.1 GCA_009925955.1 Betaproteobacteria bacterium | reverse complement strand
CCAAAGGTGCCGTCGATGAACTGCCTCAGTTGCTGGGCCACCGACTCTCGGCTGGTGTCGGCGCCGATTGAAAAGATCTTGCTCAGGCCGTTGAGCGTCACCTCAATGCGGTCGCCCTTTTGGAAGGGACCGATCAACCCGGAGGTGTAGACCTGGCCAGCTTCCGCATCAAAGGCCACCTTGATGTCTTTGCCATCGAAGGCCTGAAGATCGGTCACCGTGGCCTGGGCGTTCAGCGGCGCGGTTCCCAAGATGCGCTCAAAACTGAAGGCCGTGCGGATTTCGTACAGGGGTTTGCCGGCCTCACCGTTGGCATCCACCCCTTCGGTATGGATGCGGTTGACCTCCGCCATGAAGGTCTTGGCCAACAGATCCAAATTCGAGAAGGCAGGCTCCAACACCTGGGTGCGCAGGGCAGAGAGGCCACCAAACGAGCCTCCGCTCACCCCCGAAATCGACACCGGTTCACGGCCGTAGGGGTCCAGCAGCAGCCCCAGGCGCTCGGGCGCCTGGCTGTCAAACTCAGCCTGCAGTGGCTTGACCACGGAGCCCGCCACCAGGGCGCCCGCACTTCCAGCCCCACCCACCGATACCGTGACCACACCGTTATCGGCCTCGGTCACGGCAATATTGAGGCGGTCAGAGATCTCCCGAAGCAGCTTGTCGCGCTGGTCCAGCAAGCTGGGCGGCTGGCGGTCCAAGCTGCGCAAGCGGCTGAGCTCCAGGTTCACCCGGCCCAACTGTGTGGCCAGCGAATTGACCTCCGAAAGGTCCGACTTCATGGCCAGCTGCGTCTCGGCCTCCACCTGTTGCAATTGGGTGGACAGGTCACGAAACCGTGAAGCCACACCGTCCACCTCGCGCAGGAAGGTGTTGCGTGCCACGGGGCTTGCCGGGTCTGCAGAGAGGTTTCTCGCAGCCGAGAAGAAGCGGTCCAGGGCGGGAGACAGGCCGATTTCGCCGCTGCCCATGAAGTCCACCACGCGGTTGGCATAGCTCACCAAAGCGTTCTGGCCCGCCAGATTCGACGTCGCATTGCGCAGCGTGGTTTCAATAAAGGCGTTGTACTGGCGCTGAACGCCCTCAAAAACGGCGCCAGTCCCCATGAAGTTCCGGCCATCAAAGGTCGGCGGGGTTTGGCCTATGGAAGCGTCTTGCTTCACATAGTCAGCGTTGCCCACATTGGCGATATTGTTTGAGACAACCCCCAGCACGCGCTGGTACACGCCCACCGCGCTGCTGCTGATGCTCAGGATGTCTGCCATGGCCGCGCTACTCGATCAGGTCGCGCGCCTTCAGGCGCAGGCCCTGAGGGCCCGTGTTCAAGGGGTAGGCCTTGGGCCCTGCCAGGGGCAAGCCGCTGGTGGCCTTTTCAGGGGCCAATACATGGGGCACGGCCGGCTTGTTCAGCGGCAGCCCAGCAGCCTGCCGCCCTTGCAGCACGCTCTGCGTGGAAGGCATACCCGCCGCCTGCCCCGCGCTTGCTTCCGCGGCACCAGGCGCCTCCACAGGAGCCTGCGGCAGGTGCTTCTTCATCTGCTGCACCAGCATGTCGGCCATGCCCATGCCACCGCGCTTGGCCATCTGCATGGCCACTTCCTTGTCGAACATGCCCTCAAAGGTTTCCAGCGCATGGGACTCCATCAGGTCGCCCTTGATGGTGGCCTGGCGCATGGTGCGCATCATTTCCTGCAGGAACATCGACTCAAACTGCTGCGCGGCTGCGCGCAAGGCGGTCTCGCTTTGGCCGTCTTCCCGTGCACGGCCCTTGAGCCCCTGCAGCCCCGCGAAGTCGTGGTAGCTGCTGGGCGACAGGGCAGCCGCTTGTGCGGCAGCGGTGGCGGAGTCAAGGGCCTTCATGGTGTGTCGCAGGCGTCAAATCACCATCAACTCGGCGCGCAGGCTGCCGGCCGTCTTCAAGGCTTCCAGGATGGCAATCAGGGCCGAAGGGCTGGCGCCCACCTGGTTGACGGCATCCACAATCGAGCGCAGGTCCACGCCGGGCTGGAACAGGAACATGGGCTTGTTGGGCTCCTGAACCTCTACATTGGCGTTTTGCACCGCTGCGGTTTGGCCTGCGGCCAAGGCGTTGGGCTGGGAAACCTCGTTGGTGGCCGAAATCGCCACCGAAATCGTCCCGTGTGAGACAGCCGCAGGCGAGACGCGCACGTTGTTGCTGATGACCACCGTGCCGGTTCGGGCATTCACCACCACACGGGCCGGCGGCTCGCCCGGTCGCACCTCCAGGTTCTCAATGGCGCTCATGAAGGCCACGCGCTGGGTGATGTCTGCGGGGGCGCGAACCGCCAATGAAAGGCCATCGACAGCCCTGGCCACGTCGCCACCAAACTGGCGGTTGATGGCGCTGACGATGGCGTTGGTGGTGGTGAAGTCCTTACGGTGCACGTTCAGCACCACTTCGCTTGACCGGTCGAATGGGGTCTCCACCATGCGCTCGACCGTGCCGACACGTTGATGTCGATCTTCTGCCCGGGCTTGGCAAAGGGGGGCAGCTCGGCCGTCACCATCACGGCGGCGGTGTTGCGCAGCTCCAGCTTGGCGCCACCGGTCACGGCGGTCTCGAAGTCGGACAGCGGCGAATCCACACTCACGCCCATGCGGTTGAGCATGGCCTTCACGCTCTGAACGGTAAACGTGATGTCTCCGCCGTCACCCGTGCCCTGCAGGCCCACCACAATGCCGTAACCAATCAATTGATTGGTGCGAACCGCGGCCACGTGGGCCAGGTCCTTGACCCGGTCCGCATGCGCGGGCGCCGCGGTCAGGCCCAGAGCCATGGCCAGGCCCAGGGTGAGGGCTCGAATCGTTCGATTGATCATCTCAACGCCTTCAGAAGGGCCACACGCGGGTCAACAGACGGGTTCCCCAGCCAGGGCTGCTGGCGGCGGCCAGGTCACCCGACCCCCGGTAGGCAATCTGGGAGTGGGCCAGCCGGCGTGACAAAACCGTGTTGTTGGGCGACACATCCGCTGGCCGTATGACACCCGACACCTGGATGACTTCACTGCCCTCGGAGAGCGACAGCTGCTTCTCGCCACGCACTACCAGGTTTCCGTTGGGCAACACCTCCACCACACTCACGGCCAAGGAACCGGTCAGCGACGCCGCCTGGTCAGCCGTGCCGGTACCTGCCGAAGTGGTGGACGCGTCGTTGAGGTTCAGACCGCCAAGGCCCACCCGGTTGCCCGCAATGCGGCCTGCCAGGCCCGTGGGCACCACGTTGTTCTTGGCTTCGCGTGACACGTTGGTGCTGGTGGAACGCGACCCTTGTGTGCGTTCGTCCAGCAACACGGTGATCACATCCCCCACTTGGAAGTTGCGGCCGCGGCCAAACATGTTGTCGCTTTGCACGGCGTTGTAGATGGCGCCGGTAGCCCCGCGCGGCACCTGCACCTCGGGCGGTTGCACGGCTGCAAAGCGGGGCGGCGGAACGGGCACGGGGTCGACGGCTGCGCAGCCACCCAGCAAGGCACCCACTCCCAAGGCACACAGAATCAGCTTCATGGCTGGGCCTTACATGTTGTTGTTGAGGAAGCGCAACATGCCGTCGGCCGCAGAGATCGCCTTGGAGTTGATCTCATAGGCACGCTGGGTTTCGATCATGTTGACCATCTCTTCCACCACGTTCACGTTCGAACTTTCAAGCGCGCCCTGCATCAGGGTGCCGGCCCCAGCCAGACCGGGGCGCTGCACCTGCGGTGCGCCGCTGGCCGTGGTGTCTTTCAACAGGTTCTGACCGATGGGCTGTAGGCCCGCCGAGTTGAAGAAGCGGGCAATCTGAATCTGACCGATGTTTCGGGTGCCGCCACCACCGAAGGCGGTGATGGAAACCGTTCCATCGCCACCGATGGTGACGCTTGCGGCGTTCTGCGGAATGGCAATTTCAGGCTGCAGCAAGGCGCCATTAGCCGTCACCAACTGCCCCGTGGCCGACAGCTTGAAGCTTCCATCGCGCGTGTAGGCAATCGTGCCGTCGGGCTGCAGGATCTGGAAGTAGCCGTCCCCTTGAATGGCCACGTCCAGCGCGTTCTGCGTGGTCTGCATGCTGCCCTGGGTGTGGTTCTTCTCGGTGGCCAAGATCCGTACACCCGTACCCAGCATCATGCCGGTGGGTGCCTGCGTGTTGGCGCTCGTCTGCCCACCGGCCTGCCGGATGTTCTGGTAGAG
Source organism: Betaproteobacteria bacterium (assembly GCA_009925955.1). Classification (GTDB taxonomy): domain Bacteria; phylum Pseudomonadota; class Gammaproteobacteria; order Burkholderiales; family Burkholderiaceae_C; genus RFTU01. The sequence continues at coordinate 1,637 of RFPX01000086.1, read as the reverse complement.
CATGTCCTCGAACACGGCGCGGTCGCGCTTGAAGCCCACCGTGTTGACGTTGGCCAGGTTGTTGGAAATGACCGACATGCGCGTCTGCTGCGCATCCAGGCCGGTCTTGGCAATCCACAGTGAGGCGTCCATTGAGGGCTCCGTGTTCTTGGGTCAGGTGGGGTGTTCAGTGAACGTCGAGGATCAAGAGGTGGGGCGCAGCATCGTGGCGCCCGACTCGTCAATCTGCCTCGACTCTTTGATGATCTTGATTTGCTGCTCGAAGCTGCGGGAGTGGTCCATCAGCCGGACCATGGCCTGCACCGCCGTCACGTTGCTGCCTTCCAAGGCGCCAGGGGTCACGCCATCGGGCGCAGGGCCTCCTGGCAAGGCTGTTCCCGCTGGCCGTCCGGCCACTTCAAACAATCCATCGATGCGCCGGCCGAGTTCTGCGCTGGCTGCGCTACGCAGCATCAAACGGCCCACCGTGGCGCCCCGCGCATTGGTCGGGGCCGCCGGGTCGCGCGCCACCACGTTTCCATCGGGGTTGATGGTGATGATGAAACCGGGCGGGACATTGATGGTGTTGCCGCCCTCGCCGCGCACCAGGTGGCCATTGCCCGTTTCCAGTGCCCCTTGCGCGTTGACCCTCAGGTCGCCGCGGCGGGTGTAGGCCAAGGTGCCGTCGTTGGCACTCACGGCCAACACCGCGCGGCCATTGACGGCCACATCCAATGCACGGCCGGTGGCCATGACGGTTCCACCTTCCAGCCGGATGATGTCCTTTGACACAGCCTGGGGCTGAATGCGCGAGGAAAAGCCCGGACCGTCGGCCGTGACAGCGCGCCTTCAACGAGCTGGTGGACAACATGGCCAAAAACGCACCTGCTGGCTCCGAGTCTGCCGTGGCTGCGTTCAAAACGGCCGTGTCGGCTGGCAACAACGCACTTGAGTCGGTGCAAAAGGCTGTCAAGCAAGCCACCGATCTGACGCAAGCCCGTGGGTGTGGCGAAGTTGGCCAACACGATCTTGGCCAGCGACTTCTGCGTACCGTTGGAGTAGCTGGCGCTCACAAGGCCGTCGTCACCGATTTCCACACCGATCAGGTCGCCTTCAGGGCGGCCGTTCTGGTCTTGCTTGCGCACGCTAAAGGGTGAGGAGTACTGGGTCGAAGCCCCGTAACTGATCGAGAACTTCAGCGTGGCGCCAGAGTCACCAATCGTGGCGCTCTTGAATTGAATCGCTTCGTTGGGCGAGAAGATCTTGCCGCTGGAGTCGAAGGTCAATTCACCGTTGTCCAGGTACACCGGCGCCCACAGGTCCTTGGTTTCGGCTTCGGAGAAGTCACCCGGGTTGCTGGTTTCCAGTCCATTTCGGTCCACATACAAGGGGAAGCCGGCATCGTTGCGGGCCTGCTGCGGAATCTGCCACGTGCTGGTGGATCCCCGCGCACTGGGAACGTTGCTCAAGCCCCAGATGCTGTTGGCCGTCACCTTGACGAAGGAGTTGTCACCGGCGGTGCCACTGGTGAAGGTGAAGTACTTGTTGGATGATCCGGCAATGTTGACCTTAACGCCACTGACCGTGCGGCCGTACTGATCCGACAGCGCATTGATACGGTTTTCCAGTGCCTGACGGAACTCCTCGGCGCTGTATTC
>RFPX01000085.1 GCA_009925955.1 Betaproteobacteria bacterium | reverse complement strand
AGGCATCTGCTGGCACAACCCTCATGGGTGGCAGAACTGCAGCGATTTCCGGGCTACATCGCGGAACAGCCGGGGCAGGTGCTTTCTTTGGTTCAGGCTTTGCCGTGGTGGCACTTTGATGAACTTCCAAGGGGCCGTCACTCGGGTAAGACAGCTCTTGCTTAGGCCTGATAGTGACGACGCGGCCCATGGTGTGAACCGGACTTCTGGCGTGTTTGATCTGATGGCGGAAAAGGGTCGAAACGCGACCTTGAATCGATCCGAAAGACAGGTTCGGAAGGATGCGGAAAGTTGCGGTCGGCGAGGTTAGGGTGGCAGGTGTGGGCACCTTTCCGCAACCTGCCGTAAGGTCGTAACGGGCGTTAGCAGGCGTCTATCAGCACGCAATTGAACCCGGTTCCGCGCCCACCACCAGTCTTCTTCGCTAAGTATTTCTCCCGTTAGTGACTGCCCCCTGGCCAGCATGACTTGGCTATGGAGTCGGCGTGGGTGAGCGCGCTGGTTCGTACACGCAGCCTCGCGCGCACGCGACCCGAAAAGTCGCGGTTTATCAAAACGAGGTTAGGGGCGCGGTTTCCATCGCGTCACTCGTAGAGATTGAGACCCCCTACCCCGTCCTGTTCAGTGGCCAGCCATCCACACCGATGGCCGGCTTGCGCTGTGCTCCCCGCTCGACCGCGCTCTTGGCGGCATGGCAGTCATGGCACAGCGGCTGCAGATTACTAATGGCGTCCGAGCCACCTTGCTGCAGCGGCACGATGTGGTCGACCTCGCTCGCTGCACTCAGCCGGCCTTCCTGCAAGCAGCTTATGCACCGCGGGTCACTTCAGGAGTTGTCGATGAAACTTTTCGCCCAGCCATCGGAACGGATCTTTCAGGTTTGCAATCGCTCAGCCGCAGCGAACCTGCGCGGTGCGCCTGTCACGCCTCGCTGAGTCGCGAGGCTTTGACACGAATCTTTACGAGGAAGAAACACTTCACCTGCAGCCCGATTGCATACTGAAGCGAAGTCAATCGCTGACTGCGAAGGGCCTTGCATGCAACTGGTTTCGATCAGACGCTGACGGTGGCGGGGGTCGTACGCCAGTACCGCGTCCATGTTCCCACCGGCCTGACCACACCCAAGGCCATCGTGCTCGTTCTGCATGGTGGCGGCGGCGAGGGCCTGAATGTCGCCAATGCAGGGCAGCACCCCTTGTCGGTCTTTCGCAGCGTAGCCGACCGCGAAGGCTTCGTGGTGGTCTACCCCGGTGGCCTACCCGCACGTGATGCAGAGGGCAATGTCGGCTGGGTCGATTGCCGAGCCGACAACCTGGTGGCCAGCAATGCCGACGATATCGGCTTTCTGGCCGCGCTGATCGAGCGTGTAAGGGGGGACTACAAACTGCCGTTGACCCGCGTCTTCATGGCCGGCGGCTCCAACGGCGCGCAGATGACCCACGCCTTCGCTTTCCAGCGGGCCGATCTGGTGGCGGCCGTGGCCACCAGCGCCGGCAGCCTGCCGCAGTCACCTCTGGGGGGCAGTTGCGGCACGGGGCCAAGCCGTCCGCTGCCCATTCTGATCGCCCACGGCACGGCCGACACCCAGATGCCCTGGGCGGGCGGCTGCGTGGCCAACATCGGCGGGGCCTGCAACCGTGGTCGTGTGGTGTCGGCTGAAGTCACACGCGACCGCTGGCTGCAGATCAACGGGCTCAGCGCCGTGACGCCAAGCCAGTCGATGGTGGAACTTGACAACACCGACGGTGGCCCGGCGCGGCGCTTTGACTATGCCGGCGCAAACCCGGTGCAGTGGTGGCGTCTGGATGGTGCTGGGCATACGGTCTCCAGCCGCACCGTGACCATCCCGTCGAATGCCTTGAGCGGTGTTCAGAACCGTGATATCGAGTTCGCAGAAGTGGCCTGGACTTTTTTCGCGGCGCGCCTGCCGTAATGGGGATCGACATCCATGTTCATCAGCCCGTCCAAGTCCCGAGGAGCCATCCCCTTGATCTCGCTGCGACCACTGCCACCGCTGTCACCGCTACTGCAGCTGATGCTCGCTTTGCTGCTGGTCTTTGGCGCCCAAGGCCACACCGCTGCCCAGCCCATCGCTGATCGAACCCTGCCCTGGGTGACGCCTTCGGCTCAGGCTCCTCAAGTCACGCAACGGATCTTCGAAAGCGTCACCGTGGGCGGGCCGGTCAGTTATCACGTCTACCTGCCCAAGGTCTATTTGAAGACACCGGACCGCTTGCCCGTGCTGTATTGGCTGCACGGCACCGAAGGTGGCATCGCGGGCATCGCCCCTTTGTCCCGATTCATCGACGAGGCCATTGAAGCCGGGCGCTACCCACCCATGATCGTGGTCTTCGTCAACGGCCTGCCCCGACGCTTGTGGGCCGACTCCAAGGATGGCGCCTCACCGGTGGAAACCGTGTTCATCCGGGAGGTGATCCCGGATGTCGATCGGAACTTCCGAACCATCGCCGCACGTGAGGGTCGCATCATCGAAGGCTTCAGCATGGGCGGCTATGGCGCGGCCCGCTTGGGATTGAAGCACCCGCAGTTGTTCGCCGGCATCTCGATCCTGGCTGGTGGGCCCATGGATCTGGAGTTCCAGGGGCCGCGGGCCGCGCGCAGCCCTCGTTTGCGAGAGCAGATCCTGCGCGAAGTGAGCGGGGGTGAACTGAGCCACTTCCAGTCGATCAGCCCCTGGGTGGCGGCGGAATCTGCCGTGAAGAGTCTGCGCCCGCATCCTTTGGTCATCCGGCAGGCCATCGGTGAACGCGACGACACGATTGAGCTCACCCGGCGATTTCGGGACCATCTCGATCGACTGGGGATCGATCATGAGTACATCGAACTGCCCGGTATCGGGCACGACCCGTTGGCGTTGATCCGAGGTCTTGGCGCCGCCGGTGGTCGTTTCTATCGGAAGGCTTTGGGACTGTAGCGTTGCCCAGGCGTCCAGCGCATTAGGTGATCTTTGGCGCATCAAGCCGGTAGCGCATCACCACCTGCGTCTGGCCTTGAACCTCACGCGTGACCGAATGCGAAAGCGCAGCTCCAATCTTCTCGATCGCGCGGCGTGATCGCCAGTTGTCTGCCCCGATGTTGAACCACACGGTCCGGGCGGTCTGGAAGGCGTGCTGCAGCATCAGCCGCTTCAGTTCGGCATTGGTGGAGCCGCCCCAATGGTGGGTGATGAGGAAGGTGTAGCCGATCGCGACGCTGCGCTCCGTGGGGTTCCAGTCGTAGAAACGGGAGGAGCCGATCACTTGGCCACTGCGGTTATCAATGGCCAGAAGCAGAAGGGGCGATTCCGAGCCTGATCGGGCACCGGCATCGCCTGCGGCATCTGCGGCGTTTGCGGTGCGCGCCGAATCCCAGAACTCCGTCTTGAAGACCTCCGGCCGATACCGCTTGGGCGAAGGGTGCTGGGTCCAGATGGCGGGGTCAGCCGCGGCGGACTGCAGGGCGGGCAGATCCAGCGGTTGTGCGCCGCGCAGCGTGATGTTCGGGCCACGCAGCGTGGGGGTGTAGTCGAAGCCACCCGCGCTCGGGCTCACAGGCTCGGCAAGCCGACCGCGAACCATCATGCACTCATCGTCTTCGGGACAGAGGCTGCTCGCTTTATCCGCTCCAAAAGCTGCGATCTCATCCAGCGTCGAGCGCCTGAAGCCCAGAGCCGTCAGCAGGCGAATTGATCGATGGTTCACCATCTTGAGCACAGCTACGAAACACGCCACGGCTTGATGCTCCTGCAACTCACGCATCATGGCGCTGACCGCTGCGTAGCCGATGCCCTGGCGCCAATGCGCGCTGCTCAACTCATAGGCAACCTGGGCCAAGCGTGGATTTGAGGCCTCCGGTACCGTAGCCTGCACATAGCCTGCCGCTTCGCCGGTGGGCAGCCGTACCACCCAGTTCAGCCACTGCTCACGGCCATCCGGAGACCGGCGGCTTTCCAACCTTCGGTAGCGCTCGGTGAGCGCCGATTCAGATGGTGGCGGCGAGTTCTCGAATTCGTAGATCGCTGGGTCCGACAGCACGCGGAACATCTCGCGCGCGTGGGCCGCGGTGAGTGGCTCCAGCACGACCTGCCTTTGGTTCGGATCAAGGAGCTGGGGTAGCACTATGATCCCGCCTGACCGGGCAGCTCTAGCGTCATGAACACACTGTGCGGATCGACCCTGTAGTCGCCAAACGGCCCACAGGGAACGAAGCCCACGCTCTCGTAGAGACGATGGGCCGCTGTAAAGGATTCAGCGGTACCCGTCTCCAGGCTCAAGCGGCTGTAGCCCCGTCGCTCAGCCTCCGCCAGGATGTGAAGCAGAACTGCTCGGCCAGCGCCTCGACGGCGCAACAACGCTGGCGTTCGCATGGACTTAATCTCTCCGTGCGTGGGCGTCAGTTGCTTCAGGGCGCCGCATCCCAAAAGCTCTCCACCATCGCGGACCGACCAAAAGGTGATGTCGGCACTCTTGAGCCGCGATACGTCCAGGGCGTGCACGCTCTCGGGCGGCGAAAGCTCATGCATGTTTCGCAGATGCTCTTCAAGCAAGGCGTAAACATCGGGGCGGGCGGGATCGTCGACCTGGACCTGCATATTCGCTCCGGCTTGTGGACGATCTGCTGGGTGGTTTACGCCATCGTTGACCGGCACATCAGGAATCAGAAACGGATTGACTCCTTCAAGGCACCCCACGTTGTAGCCGTACTGGTCAGGGAACGAACGCCGCCGATGGTGGGTGTAGATGCCGCATACACCGCAAAAGTAGTGCTGGGCGACGTGGGTATTGAACTGGTAAAGCCGCAAGTGCTCTTCACCCTGCACGATGCGAATGGCATCTAGCGTGACAGAGGCCACCACCGCCCCCTTGCGCCGGCAGATCGAGCAGTCACAGCGCCTGGGGTTGACGATGCCGTCAGGCAGGCTCAGTTCCAACACCACCGAGCCGCAGTGACAGCTCAGCCGATGCTTGGGCCGGATGATGGTGTCGCCGACTTGATGAATGCCCATGCCAGGTGATCTGAATTGGCAAAGATTGCGCAGTCAGCTTCAAACCGAAATCGTGACTCGGTTCACTGCTGCCGGTGCAGGCCGCGGCGATAACCGTTGTACCCGCCCAAGGCCACCAACATGCCGCTGACCGCAATCCCGAGTTTGGGTAACCAGTACTGTTGAGCGGGCGTCAGGCTTTCAATCCACAAATCGAAGACGTTCAGGCCACCGAACAGCAGCGCTAAACACGCTGCAGTGAGCGCAAACGCGAGAACCAAGAACAGGATTCGATTAACTGCAATCATTCCGCTCTCCGCGATCGTCGTGTAATTCAAATCACCGACTATTGTCCGCTCGATTTAATCAAGATTCGGCCAATAGGAAAGGCGATCAGCGCGCCGATGCTGTCCGAGAACGTCTGGCCGGGGACGCGGAACTTGCGCTTCACGGCGCACACGTAGGACACGCCCTTGGAGCCCTTCTTGAAGATGGTGAAATGCTCGCGCCGGAGGCGGCCGCGCAGGCCGTTCGCGGTGTCGAGCGGGAAGCGCCGCTGGCGCTCCAACGCGCCTTCGACCGCACGGCGGATTTCGCCGGGCGGAAGGGTTTCAAGGAGGCGCCCGGGGAAACGGGCATTCTCGGCGGTGCGCACCACCTTTTCGCGGGCGTGCGTCAGGAGATGCAGGCGCGCGTCCTCCGGAGTGTCGAAGAACAGCGCGGTCGGCACGGACGCAGGCTCGGCACCGTCCGCGGCGGCCGGCGCGTCGGAGGCCGGCGCCTCAGCCGCCCCGACCGCCGGCGAGAGCTTCCATGTATAGCGCGTGGCCTTGCGCATCTTCGCCAGCCACTGGTTCACAACCTCGGGATCACGGACGGTCTCGATGCGTCCGCGGAAGGCCTCGGGGCCCATGCGGCCGCTGAGG
>RFPX01000084.1 GCA_009925955.1 Betaproteobacteria bacterium | reverse complement strand
GTTCATTGGTTCCAGCGCACTTCCCCTGGCCGTGGTGAGCGATGTGAACATGCCCGGGATGGACGGTTACGAACTCTGCCGTCGCATCCGCGGGGATGAGCGTCTGGCCGGCTTGCCCGTGATCCTGCGAGAAAACAAGCGCTTGCAGTTTCATGCCTGGTGGCCGGGCTGCCCGATGGAAGACGACGCCTATGGCATTCCCAAGCCCAAGGACACCCCGCAGTTCGAGCCGCAATTGCTGCTGGTGCCCTGTGTGGGGTTTGGGCCGAACGGCTATCGCCTGGGCTATGGGGGTGGCTTCTACGACCGCACCTTGGCCAGCCTAAAGCCACGGCCGCTCACCGTGGGGCTGGCGTACTCGCACGGGCATGTGCCCTGGCTGCAGCCAGAGCCGCATGACGTGCCGCTGGATGTGATCCTCACCGAGGAAGGGGTGGCCTGGCAAAGGCCCGTGTGAGCCCTTCTGGGCTTTATGCCGAGCCCAAGCGCTTGCAGATTTCCATGACCGCAGCGCTTTGGTTCATGGTGTAGAAGTGCAGGGCGGGCACGCCCGCCGTGCGCAACTGGTCGCACAGGTCGGTGATGACCTCCAGGCCGAAGGCCTTGATGCTGGCCGTGTCGTCACCGAAAGACTGCAGCCGCAGGCGCATCCAACGCGGGATTTCAGCGCCGCAGTTGTCGGCAAAGCGGATGATGCCGCTGCTGTTGGTGATGGGCATGATGCCCGGCACGATCGGGATGTCCACGCCCAAGGCAAAGGCTTCGTCCACGAAGCGGAAGTACGCATCGGTGTTGAAGAACATCTGGGTGATGGCCGAATTGGCCCCGGCCTTGACCTTCGTCACGAAGGCCTTGAGGTCCTCTTGTGGTGAGCGTGCCTGGGGGTGCATTTCCGGATAAGCGCCCACTTCGATGTGGAAGTGGCTGCCGGTTTCCTCGCGAATGAAGGCCACCAGGTCGCTGGCATAGCGAAACTCACCGAAGCCACCGTAGCCGCTGGGCAAATCGCCGCGCAAGGCCACGATGCGGTGGATGCCCTCGGCTTTGAACTGCGCGAGCTTGTCGCGAATTGAGGCTTTGCTGGCCCCGATGCAGCTGAAGTGCGGGGCCGCGGCCTGGCCTTCACGCAGGATGGCTTGCACCGTCTGCAGCGTTCCGTCCTGGGTGGAGCCGCCGGCGCCGTAGGTGACCGAGCAGAACTCGGGCTTGAGGGCATAGAGCTGCTGGCGCACATCGGCCAGCTTGGTCACGCCCTCATCCGTCTTGGGGGGAAAGAACTCGAGGCTCAGCGGCAAGCCGATGGAGGTGGTGGTCATAGTGCAGGGAAAAAGGTCAAGAAGTGCTGGGGTGCGCTCAGGCGGGCTGAAGGCAGATGAAGTGTTCGGTGTTGCCGTCGCCCCCCGGGATGGGGCTGTCCAACCAGGCCAGCACGCGCAGCCCAAGGGCCTGGGCCTGTCCGCGCAGCCGGGGCTCGATCTCGTGTACGGGCGCATCGGCTTTGACGATGCCACCTTTTCCGATGTGTTGCGGCTGCAGCTCGAAGGGCGGCTTGACCAGCATGAGCAGGCGGCCGTTTTGGGACAAGAGCGGCACCAGGGCCGGCCACACCAGCGTTTGCGAGATGAAGGACAAGTCCCCGACGATCAAGTCAAACCCACCCGCGGGCAGGTGCGGGCCCAACTGCTGGGCTTGCAGGTGGCGGGCGTTCAGCCCTTCGTAGACCACCACGCGCGGATCGGACCGCAGGCGAGGCAGCAGCTGGCCATGGCCCACGTCCACGCCCACCACACGGTGCGCGCCTTGGGCCAGAAGCACATCGGTGAACCCGCCTGTGCTTTGCCCCACGTCCAGCACCGTCATGCCCTGCACCGGCAGCTCAAGCGCCAACAGCGCGGCCTGCAGCTTCAGGCCGGCGCGTGAAGCCCAGCGCAGTTCAGCGTCATCGGTGAGCTCCAGCTCACAGCCCAGGGGCAGGTCTTCTCCGGCCTTGCGGGTGGTTTGCCACGGTTGCAGAGCCTGTCGCCACCGCACCGCGCCACGCTCGATCAGGCGTGCTGCGGCCGATCGGCTGGGAGCCAGGCCCTTTTCAAGCAGCAGCAGGTCGGCTCGCATGCGGCGCTCGCGTTCACAACCGCGTGGGCTGCGGGCTTGGCGCCCACAGCCTCGTCGCGGCGGCGATCAATAGCGGTAGGTGTCGGCCTTGTAGGGGCCGTCCTTGTTCACGCCGATGTAGGCCGCCTGTTCGTCGCTGAGCTCGGTGAGCATGGCGCCCACCTTCTTCAGGTGCAGGCGTGCCACCTTCTCGTCCAGGTGCTTGGGCAGCACATAGACCTTGCCGTTCTCGTAACGCTCCTTCTTGGTGAAGAGCTCGATCTGGGCGATGGTCTGGTTGGCAAAGGAGGAGGACATCACGAAGCTGGGGTGGCCGGTGGCACAGCCCAGGTTCACCAGCCGGCCCTTGGCCAAGAGGGTGATCTTCTTGCCGTCGGGGAAGACCACATGGTCGACCTGCGGCTTGATCTCGTCCCACTGGAGCTTTTCCAGCGAGGCCACGTCGATTTCGTTGTCGAAGTGGCCGATGTTGCAGACGATGGCCTCGTCCTTCATGGCCGCCATGTGCTCGTAGCGGATCACGTTCTTGTTGCCGGTGGCGGTGACGAAGATGTCGGCCTTGTCGGCGGCATATTCCATGGTCACCACCTTGTAGCCTTCCATGGCGGCCTGCAGGGCGTTGATGGGGTCAATTTCGGTGACCCACACCTGGGCCGACAGCGCGCGCAGGGCCTGGGCCGAGCCCTTGCCCACGTCACCGTAGCCGGCCACCACGGCCACCTTGCCGGCGATCATCACGTCGGTGGCGCGCTTGATGGCGTCCACCAGCGACTCACGGCAGCCGTACAGGTTGTCGAACTTGCTCTTGGTGACCGAGTCGTTGACGTTGATGGCGCGGAACTGCAGCGTGCCCTTGGCGCTCATCTCGTTCAAGCGGTGCACACCCGTGGTGGTTTCCTCGGTCACGCCGATGATCTGCGCGGCCTTGCGGGTGTACCAGGTCGGGTCTTGGGCGAGCTTGGCCTTGATGGAGTTGAACAGGCAGGTCTCTTCTTCGCTGGTGGGGTTGGCGATCACCGAGAGGTCCTTCTCGGCGCGCTGGCCCAGGTGCATCAGCAGCGTGGCGTCGCCACCGTCGTCCAGGATCATGTTCGGGCCTTCGGTGGCCGAGCCCTTGGGGCCGAACTCAAAAATGCGGTGGGTGTAGTCCCAGTAGTCGGTGAGGGTTTCACCCTTGTAGGCAAACACCGGCGTGCCGCGGACCACCAGGGCTGCTGCTGCGTGGTCTTGGGTGGAGAAGATGTTGCAGGATGCCCAGCGCACATCGGCGCCCAGGGCCTGCAGCGTTTCCACCAGCACGGCGGTTTGGATCGTCATGTGCAGCGATCCGGTGATGCGCGCGCCCTTGAGCGGTTGGGCCTTGGCGAATTCTTCGCGGATGGCCATCAGGCCGGGCATTTCGGTTTCCGCGACCTTGATCTCCTTGCGGCCCCACTCGGCCAGGGACAGATCGGCGACCACGTAATCTTGGTCCTTGAGGGGTTTGACGACAGCGTTCATGACTCTTTGCTCCGAAGAAAAAAGTTGGAGCCTGCACCGTGCCGCACGGGCAGGGCGCACAAGGCAAGCGTCGAGGAAGGTTCGCTCGCCGTGCACGCCCCAGAGTGGGCCGAAGCAGGGTGAGCGCGGTTGGACACGGTTCCGAGCCTGGGACGTCGGCCGTTGGGGTCAACGGTCCGTCTCGCAGCGCTCCTCGGAAGGTGCTTTCAGTTTACCCGAGACCCCATGTCTGCGTGCAGGGGCTGCGTGCGACACTTGACGAAGGCCAGGGGAATTGGGCTGCCTGCTCCCCTGGGTGCTGCGTGCCTGGGGGCTGTGCGGCGCGCCGGTCAGGAGGGGCCATGAAGTTGGAATCCAAGGAGGGTGCAGGGCTGTTGTACACGGCCATGGGCCTGGCACTGGCTTCTGCGATCTCCCTGGGCTTGGCGCGTTTTGCCTACGCCTTGCTGCTGCCGGCCATGCGTGCCGACCTTGATTGGAGCTACGCCACCGCGGGCGCCTTGAACACCGTGAACGCGGCGGGCTACCTGGCCGGAGCGCTGCTGCTGCCGCGGTGGCAGGCGCGTTTTGATGGCAAGTCGGTGGTGGTGGCCGGCGGTATTGGTGCTTGCGTGACCCTGCTCTTGCACGGCTTGGTGCGTTCGGAAGAGGCCTTGTTGGTGTTGCGCTTTGCCAGCGGCGTGGCCAGCGCGGCCAGTTTCGCGGGGGGCGGGCTCGTGGCCGCGTCCCTGGCCCAGCAACCGGGTGGTGCTCAACGGCTGGGCCTGATCCTGGGCATTTATTACGGTGGCACCGGCCTGGGCATCGCGGCCTGTGCACTGGCGGTGCCCTGGGTGATGTCGCCTGAAGCGGGCGCGGGCTGGCAGGATTGGTTTGCATTCGCGCCGCAAGCGCCGGCCGACTGGCAGCGCGCGTGGATCTGCCTGTCGGCCCTGGCCGTGGTCGCGCACCTGGGTATGGTGGCCATGACGCGTGGCCTGAGCTGCCCGCCAACCCCCGCAGCACAGCGTGAGCCCGCACCGTTGTCAGCCTTGCTCTACGGCCTGATGGGCTATCTGTGCTTTGGCCTGGGCTACATCGGCTACATGACCTTCGTGATCACCCTGCTGCGCGAGCAGGGATTGAGCGCCTCCGTGGTCACCGCGTTTTATGTGGTGCTGGGGATGGGCGTGGTGGCCTCGTCTTGGTTGTGGGCTGGGCTGCTGCAGAAACACAAGGGTGGGCGGCCCATGGCCACGCTCAATGCGCTGTTGGCACTGGCCACGGTGTTGCCGGTGGTGTCCACGCACCCGGTGGCGGTGTTCAGCTCGGGTGCACTGTTTGGCAGCGTGTTCTTGTCGGTGGTCGCCTCCACCACCGCCTTGGTACGCCACAACTGCGCCAAGGCCGCCTGGCCCTCGGGCATCGCGGCGTTCACCATCACCTTTGCAGCCGGCCGAATCAGACACTGGCACTGCTGTGTCGCCTGAAGCTGGGCGCCACGCGGTGCCGCCCGGCCTGCTCGAAGGCGTAGCCCCAGCCCAGGAGCTGGGCCTCGCTCCAAGCCGGCCCGACGAAGGACAAGCCGGCCGGCAGCACCGCACCGCCTTGTATGGGCACCACGCCCATGGGCACGGTGAGGTGCGGCAGCCCAGCCACCGCCGCGGCTGATGAAAAGCCACCGGTGGAGTGGTCGCCTGCACCCAAGTCGGTGAGCGAAGCCAGACCGCCGCTTGGGGCCACCAGGGCCTGGATCCCTTCCTTTTGGAACAAGGCATCCAAGCCTTCGGTGCGTGCCAGGCGGCGGCACTTTTCCAGCGCGGCCTTGTAGACCGGGCTGTCCAAGCCACCCAAGTCGCGCGCTTGCAAAAAGAGCTCTTGCGCGAAGTGCGGCATCACCCGGGCTGCGTGGGCTTCGTTGAAGGCGATGATGTCTTCCAGGGTGCGCACGCGCGCTTGCGGGGCGAACTCGGCGATCCATGCCGCCAGGCCCGCCTTGAGTTCCACGAGCAGCACCGTGAGTTCGTCTGCGCTCCAGGTGGCGGGCCTCGGGGCCTGCACGTCCACCAGTTGCGCACCCACTTGCTGCAGTTGCTGCAGGCTGCGCTCGAACAGTGTGCTCACACCCTGGTGCGGGTTGAGCTGGTTGCGCGCCACGCCAATGCGCACGCCTTGCAGCGCGTCGGGCCTGAGCGCAGCTGCATAGTCGGGTGCGGCGGGTGCGCTTTGGGTGGTGGGGTCACGCGGGTCTGCTCGGCTGATGGCCGCCATGAGGGCGGCCGCATCGGCCACCGTGCGGGTCATGGGGCCGGCCGTGTCCTGCGTGTGGGAGATGGGGATGATGCCGT
>RFPX01000083.1 GCA_009925955.1 Betaproteobacteria bacterium | reverse complement strand
AGGACGATGGCCCGCATCCAACAGGCGCTTGACGAGGCGAAGCCGCTCCACCTGCTCCAGGGGGTACGCCCGCTCGCCCAAGGCGTCGCGGGTGGGCTGGGGGAAGCCGTAGCGGCGCTCCCACACGCGCAGGGTGTCCTTGCTCAAGCCGGTGTCGCGCTCGACCGAGGCAATGGACAAGGCGTTGGAGGGGTCGGACATGTTGCTCATGACCATTCCCGGCTGCACGAAGGGCGTCGCGGAAGGTTGGGCCGATTGTCCGGGACAAATCGATGATTCGCCACCCAGAACTGCAAAAAATAGGGCATCATCATGATTCTTGTTCTAGACAAATTCAAAAAGCCGGTTCGGGGGTAACCCTCCGCAGGGTCCGGTTTTCTGTCCAAAACTCGGTCGATTATCGCTTCTGCATGAAAATTGTCTACGACAAGTTGTGCAGTCGTCACCCGTTTTCGCTGTGCAGTCGAAGGGCTTGTCCCGGGGCTACCTCCAGGCGTTTCTCCTCCTCCTCCCTCCCTCCCTTGTTCGCCTGGGGGCACTGCACAGCGACCTTTGCACCGCGGGGTGTCCGGTAAAGTGGACACCCCGCCGTCATTCCAAGGTACGCGCATGAAACGTGTGGCCGTCATCGGCTCCGGTATTTCGGGTTTGTCGGCCGCTTACGGCCTGCGCCGCCATGCCCGAGTCACCCTCTTCGAAGCCGAAGGGCGCGCTGGCGGCCATGCAAACACCGTGGACCTGTGCCTGGACGGCATCACGCACGGCGTGGACACCGGCTTCTTGGTCTACAACGAACGCACCTACCCGCAGCTCATTGGGCTGTTCGAGGCCTTGGGGGTGGAAACCGCCCCATCGGACATGTCGTTTTCGGTGCAGGTGCCCGACCAGCGCCTGGAATGGAACGGCGCCAATCTCAACACGGTGTTTGCGCAGCGGCGAAACCTGTTCAGGCCCGCGTTCCTGCGCATGCTGCGCGAGATCCTGCGCTTCAACCAAGTGGCCACCGCCATCGCGCTGCGCAATGCGGAAGCCGAGTTGGACGAGCCCATCGGTGACTTCCTTCGGCGCGAGCGCTTCAGCATCGAGTTTCGCGATTGGTACTTCCTGCCGATGATCGGCTGCATCTGGTCAAGCCCGACCGACCAGATGCTGCAGTTTCCCGTGTCCACCCTGATCCGCTTCTGTCACAACCATGGCCTGATCCAGGTGAACAACCGCCCCCAGTGGCGAACGGTGAAGGGCGGCTCGCGCCAGTATGTGAACAAGCTCTTGGCCAGCCTGGGCCCTGAACACAGCGTTCGCCTGGGCACCCCTGTGCGCGGCGTGCAGCGAACGGACGCGGGGGTGGTGCTGCGGCTGGACTCGGGCCCCGAGCACTTCGATGAAGTGGTGCTGGCCGCTCACAGTGACCAGAGCCTGGCGCTGCTGCAAGACGCCAGCGCACAGGAACAAGCGGTGCTGGGGGCCATTCGCTACCACGACAACCGCGCGGTGCTGCACACCGACGAAGGCGTGCTGCCCCGCCGGCGCTTGGCCTGGGCCGCATGGAACTACGAGCGCGCAGCGGACACCTCGCGTGAACAAGCCCAGGTGTGCCTGCACTACCTGCTCAACAAGCTGCAGCCCCTGCCCTGGCAGCAAGCCGTGGTGGTGTCCTTGAACCCCATGAGGCCGATTCAGGCGTCACGGGTGGTGCGCGAGATCACCTATGCGCACCCGGTGTTCGACCGTGCCGCCACCGCGGCGCAACAAGCCCTGCCCGGCCTGCAGGGCCAGCGCCACACCTGGTACTGCGGTGCCTGGACGCGCTACGGCTTTCATGAAGACGGGATGATGTCGGGGACAGCGGTGGTGCAAGCCATGCAAGATCGCCGTGTGTGGGCGGACCTGGAGAAGGCCTCGTGAAACCCAACCCACCCACGGCCTTGCTGGGAACCGGTCAGGTGCAGCACACGAGGCTGCGCCCCACCCGCCATGGCTTTCGCTACAGCACCTACTTTCTGATGCTGCCCATGCGGGCCCTGGCCCGCGAGCCCGGCGGCTGGGGCGCCGTGCGGCACAACCGCCTGGGCCTGGTGAGCTTTCATGACCGGGACCACGGGACCGGACAGGGCCCTGCACTGGCTTGGTTTGAGTCGGTGCTGGCGGGCGAAGGCCTGCTGGAGCAGGCCGACGGAGAAGTGTGGCTGCACACCTACCCACGCGTGGCCGGTTATGCCTTCAAGCCGGTCAGCTTCTGGTATGCCCACCGACGCGACGGTTCATTGCTGGCGGTGCTGGCCGAGGTGAACAACACCTTTGGCGAGCGTCATTGCTACTTACTCAGCGGCCCCGACCTGGCCTGGGGCCGGGAACTCACGGCCACCAAGGTGTTCCATGTGTCGCCTTTCTGTGCCGTCTCGGGCGACTACCGGTTTCGATTCCTGCGCACCGCCGACCGAACGGTGGTGCGCATCGAGCACCACAACGCCCAGGGCCCGCTGCTGCTGACCAGTGTCAGCGGGCACCTGCAGGCCGCCACCGCCCCGCGCGTGCGCCGCGCCTTCTTCGGCATGCCGATGATGTCGCTGGGCGTGGTCTTTCGTATCCACTGGCAAGCGCTGCAGTTGGCCGTCAAGCGCGTGCCGTTTTTCCGCAAACCGCAACCACCACAAGCCTTCGTCACGCGATGAACACCACCACCCTCGACAAGCGCACCGGCATGGCCACCCTGCCGGGCCACGCACCGGCCGCTGCGCACGCCGTGTTTCGACTGCTGCCCCGCCTTCAGCACGGCACGCTGGATGTGCAGCTGCCCGACGGCACCCAGCTGCACTTTGGCGGCCCGTCCGACACCAGCCCTCTGCGGGCGGCCATGCGGCTGCACAACTGGAATGTGTGTTCGGCCGCTCTGAAGAGTGGCGACATTGGCTTTGCCGAGAGCTACATCGCCGGTGACTGGACCACACCGGATTTGACTGCGCTGCTCAAACTGTTCATCGCCAACCGGGGGGACATCGAGCATGTGATCTACGGGTCCTGGTGGGGCTCGCTGCTGTACCGCGCCAAGCATCTGCTCAACCGCAACTCTCGCAGCGGCAGCCGCAAGAACATCCACGCCCACTATGACTTGGGCAATGCCTTCTACCGCCTGTGGCTGGACGAGACCATGACCTACTCGGCGGCCTTGTTCGAGGCCGACCGCGAAAACGAAGACCTGGCGCATGCGCAGCGCGCCAAGGTGCGACGGGCCCTGCGCGAGTGCGGCGTGCAGGCCGGCTCACGCGTGCTGGAGATTGGTTGCGGATGGGGTGGGTTGGCGGAGATCGCAGCCTCAGAGTTCGGTGCGCAGGTCACGGGTGTGACGCTGTCCACCGAGCAATTGGCCTGGGCGCAAGACCGCCTGGCCCGCGCCGGGGTTCAAGCCCAGTGCGACCTGCGCCTGCAGGACTACCGTGACATCCGTGAGGAGCCCTTCGACGCCATCGCCTCCATTGAAATGTTCGAGGCGGTGGGCGAAGACTATTGGCCCGGCTTCTTCAAGACGGTGCACGATCAACTCAAGCGCGGTGGCGTGGCCTGCATCCAAAGCATCACCATCCGCGACGACTTGTTCGATCGCTACCGGCGCAGCACCGACTTCATTCAGCAATACATCTTTCCCGGCGGCATGCTGCCCAGCAAGTCGGCCTTTCGGGAACAGGCCCGCAAGGCCGGCCTGCAGGTCTCGCATGAACTGGCCTTCGGTGCAGACTACGCCGAAACACTCAAGCGTTGGCGCGAGGTGTTTCTGCGGGAAGAGGCTGCCGTGCGTGGGGTGGGCTTTGACACCCGCTTCCTGCGCATCTGGGAGTTCTACCTGGCCTACTGCGAAGCAGCCTTTGCCACCGGCAACACCGACGTGGTGCAGTTCACGCTGCGCAAGCCCTGACCGCCGGGCTCAGGTGATGCGAATGCTCAAGCCTGGCAGGCCGTCGATGTGGCAATCGATGCGGTCGCCCTTGACCACAGGGCCCACGTTTTCTGGCGTGCCGCTGTAGATGATGTCGCCGGGGAAGAGTTCGAAGGCCTCGGACAAGCGGCTGATCTGCTCGGCCACGTTCCAGATCATTTGGCTCAGGTCCGCGTTCTGTTTGGTTTGTCCATTGACCTTCAGCCAGATGTTGCCCTTGCTGTAGTGCCCCACCTGGCCCACGCGGTGCAGGGGGCCGATGGGGGCTGAGCGGTCAAAGCTCTTGCCGATCTCCCAGGGCTTCTTCTGGTCACCCATGCCGCGCTGCAGGTCGCGGCGTGTCATGTCCAGGCCCAGCGCATAGGCATACACATGGTCCAGCGCGCGCGCCACCGGGATGTCGCGGCCGCCCTTGTGGAGTGCGGCCACCAACTCCACCTCGTAGTGGTAGTTCTTGGTCAGCGTGGGATAGGGATGGTCGGCCACCGTGCCCGGGGCCACGAACTGAATGGCGTCGGTGGGTTTTTGGAAGAAAAAGGGCGGCTCGCGCGTGGGGTCTGAACCCATTTCCCGCGCGTGCGCGGCGTAGTTGCGGCCGATGCAGTAGATGCGGCGCACCGGGTAATGCAGGTCGGTGCCCGCCACGGGAATCGTCACCGCAGGCACCGAAAAGGGCATGCGGGGCGGCTCCGCGGGGCCCTGCCCCTTGCGCACGTGAACCTCGACGCTGGCGCAAGCGCCCAGCGTGGTGGCGCCCAGGGCTCCTGCGGTGCCCAACAGTGTTCTTCGATTGACCATGTCCTGCTACTCCCGATGATGCAAGCCCACAGTAAAGCGGCTGGATGCCCGGCCGTCAAGCCGGGCTTGCACGCACAGGGCGCTCAGCGTTGCATCAGCCCGCGGCTGCGGGCAATGGCCAGCAGCAGGCCCAGGGCCAAGCCCAAGCTCACCATGGCCGTTCCGCCGTAGCTGATGAAGGGCAGCGGCACGCCCACCACCGGCAGCATGCCGCTGACCATGCCGATGTTCACGAACATGTAGGTGAACAGGCTCAGCGTGAGGGCGCCGGCCAACAGGCGCGAAAACAGCGTGGGGGCGGACGCTGCGATCAGCAAGCCCCGCAGCAGCAGGAAGGCAAAGCAGCCCAACAAGAACAACACGCCCAGCAATCCAAACTCTTCGCTGAAGGCAGCAAAGATGAAGTCCGTGGTGCGCTCGGGAATGAACTCCAGGTGGGTCTGCGTGCCCTGCATAAAGCCCTTGCCGAACACTCCACCCGAGCCGATGGCAATCATGCCTTGAATAATGTGGAAGCCCTTGCCCAGGGGGTCGCTGGTGGGATCCAGCAGGGTGCACACCCGGTGCTTTTGGTACTCGCGCAGCACATGCCAGTTCACCCCAGGCTCGCAGATCGAATCGGAAAACCCGATCAGCAAGCCCACCCCCACCACGCCGATCAGCACCACCGGCCAAATCAAGGCCCAGGACAGTCCGGCAAAGAAGATCACGAAGAAGCCGCCGGAGAACACCAGGATGGCCGTTCCCAGGTCGGGCTGCTTGGCCACCAGCAAAAAGGGCAGCAGCAAGAGACCCGCGGCCACCCAGAAGTCTGCGCGCTGCAACTGCCCGCGCTGGCTCTCGCACTTTTGGAACCACCACGCCAGCATCAGCGGCATGGCGATCTTCAAAATCTCGCTGGGCTGGATGACCGCCACGCCGACGTTCAACCAGCGCGTCGCGCCCTTCTTCGTAATCCCGAACAGGGCCACCGCCACCAACAACAGCACCCCCATCGTGTACAGGGGAACCGCCACGCGCATGAGCTTGTGCGGCGGCACCTTGGCCAGCACGCCCTGCTGGAACTTCACCCACAGCCGCGGCACCGAGAAGAAGAAAGTGGGTTGCGCGCGTTTGAGGTCGTCGATGAAGGTGTCGAGCGAGCGCGCAAAGTACAGCCGGAAGCCCGCGTAGAACGACTGCCCCTCGATCAGGCAGCGCTCGGCCACGTGGGCCAGTGGCAGGTAAGACAGTGCTCGTTCGTTGGCGGTGCTG
>RFPX01000082.1 GCA_009925955.1 Betaproteobacteria bacterium | reverse complement strand
CGGTGGCCTCACCGCCGCCGCGGAAGGGCACATAGTTGATCTTGGAGGCATCCACCCCCACTTCGCGCGCCAGCATGGCCGCTGCGATGTGCTCGGTCGAGCCGCGCGAACCGCCACCCCATTTCACGCTGCCCGGGTCCTTCTTCATCTGCTCCACCACGTCCTTCATGGACTTGAAGGGCGAGTTGGCCGGCAAGACGAACACGTTGAACTCGCTGGTCAGGCGCGCAATCGGCGTGCAATTGGCCAGCAGGTTCACCGGTGCCTTGCTGGTGATGATGCCGCCGAGCATCACGGCGCCCATCACCATCAGGGCGTTGGGGTCCCCTTTGCTGGCATTGACGAATTGGGCCAGTCCCAAGGCACCGGCGGCGCCACCTTTGTTGTCGTAGGACACGCTGGGCACCAGCCCTGCATCCACCATCGCCTTGCCCAACGCACGGCCAGTGGTGTCCCAGCCGCCACCAGGGTTGGCAGGGATCATCATCTTCAAGGGGCTGGCCGCGTGGGCGGCATGAGGCCAAGCGGCGGTGGCGGCGGCTGCGGCCAGGGCTTTGAGGAAGGTGTCTCGACGCATACAAACTCCCGAATGAGGCGCCGGCACTGTACCCCCGGCCGGCATCCTTGGACATGCCGGCCGCGTAGGGAGATTCACGTATCCCCGAGGTTCAGGGCTGCACCCTCAGCTCGTTGACCACCAAGCTGATGCCCGGTGCCGACCAAGCGGCGCCTTGCGCGGCGTTGCGCTCGGCCCATGAGTGCACCGCCCCGCGAAGCGTGGCGGTGGAGCCCGCGATCGACACCTCAATGCCACGCGCCTCCCGTTCCGCTTGGCGCGCCAGGGCATCCTTGATGCGGTTGCTGACGTCGGTGGGCACCGTTCGGGGTTTGAGCGTGATGCGGTTGCTCACACCCACCACGCCCAGGGTCTGGTGCACGGTGCGTTCGGCCTGGCTGCGCTGGTAGTCCCAGTCCAGTTCACCGGACAAGGTCACCCAGCCGCGCTCGACCTTCAGCGTCACACGGGAGGCGGGCACCAGGGCTTGGGCCTGCAGGGCCGATTGCAGCATCTGGGCCAGCTCGGTGTCGCTGCGCTGATGGTTGGGGGCCAGCTTCACATCCAGTTCCAGTGCGAGCGCCTGCACACCCTGCACGCGCTGTACGGCCCGTTCGATGGCGGCCTTCTCGGCGTAGGTGTCGATGTGACCGGTCAGCGTGACCACGCCCCGGTCCACTGAAACCCCGATATGCGTGGCATTGACCGAGGGCTCCCAATCGAGTTCATCGGTGATGTCCTTTTTGAGTTGTGCGTCGGTTTTCATGTGGCAGTGTCCTCCTCTTGGCTGGTGTTGAACGACACCTGGATGTTCGGCAATAAGGCGCACAACGCGTTGCCTCAGCTCAAGAGTGACGCTTCACAAAACTACATAAACCCGCCACGCAGCCCTTACAGCGGTTCGCCACACTGCCGTGACAGGCTGTTGGGATCCGTCACAGCCGACACCCGTTCACAATCACCTCTGGAGCTCGTCATGAACACCGCAAAACGCCTTGCCCTGTGCACCGTGTCCCTGTCTGCGCTGATGTGCGGCGCAGCCATGGCGCAAACCGCATCCGAGGGCCTCATGGCCCAGGCGCCCCGGCCTGCAGGGCCCGGGCTGCAGGCTGCTGGCCCCGGTGGACACCCTGGCCATCCTGGGCAGGGTCGCCATGGCCCGCGTCACGGCGAGCGGGGTCATCGGCCGGGCATGGGCATGGGCCCGATGATGATGCTGTTGGGCCCAGGGCAGGACCGCCCGCTGGAGTTGGTCAAGGCCACGCCGCAGCAACGCGCCGACATTCGCCGCATCGCCGGTGCCGCGCGCGACGACCTACGGGCCGCCCGTCAGGATGGCCGTCCGCGCCAAGAGGCCATGGTGGCCGCCTGGACGGCTGACCGCGTGGACGCTGCAGCACTGGAGGCCGAGCGCGCCCGCATGGCCGCCCGCCGCGACGTGGCTGGCAAGCGCATGGTGCAGGCCATGGTGGACATCGGTGCCGTGCTGCAGGCCGACCAGCGGCGGCTGCTGGCAGAGCACTGGTCACGCCGCGGCGGCCACCGCCGCGCTGAGCTGATGGACTTCGACGACGTGCATGCACAGGCTCTTGCTGATTGAAGACGACGCCCGACTGGCCGGGATGGTCGCTGACTATCTCGGTCAAGCCGGGTTTGCCGTGGACCACGCACCCACGGTGGCACAGGCCCGCCTGGCGGTGGTGCGCCACCCGCCGGACATGGTGCTGATGGACGTGATGCTGCCCGATGGGGATGGCTTGGCGCTGACCGCAGAGTGGCGCCAAAGCCCGCGCACCAGCAGCCTGCCCATCCTCATGCTGACCGCGCGGGGGGACCCGGCCGACCGCATCCTGGGCTTGGAGCTGGGGGCGGATGACTACCTGGCCAAACCTTTTGAGCCCCGAGAACTGCTGGCCCGCATCCGCGCACTGTTGCGCCGTGCCCAGCCCGGCCCGTCACCCACCGAGGTGGTCCGGGTGGGCGAGCTGGAGCTGGATGTGGGCGCGCGCGCGGTGCGCCGGGGCGGGCACCCTTGCGAGCTCACGGGATACCAGTTCGACATCCTGCTGGCCTTGGCCCGACAGGCCGGCCGGGTCCTCAGCCGCGACCAGATCATGGAGAGCTTGCGCGGCCACAGCTTGGAAGCCTATGACCGCTCCATCGATGTGCACGTGTCGCGCATCCGCGCCGTCATCGAAGACGACCCGCGCGCGCCCAAGCTCCTGTTGACCGTGAGGGGGGTGGGCTACCTGCTGGCGCGCCGCTCGGCGTCGGGCGACGGTCTGCACGGACCCGAGTCCAGCCCTGCGCGCAGGGGGCGCACGTGAGGTCGCTGTACCTGCGCGTATGGCTGACCGTGGTGGTGGTGCTGGCCCTGTTCGCACTGGGTTCGGGTTGGTTGGCGCAGCGCCATGTGGAGCAGGAACGCGAGCGGCTGATGTTGCAAGGCGGTGGGGGCGAGCGGATTCGCGCGCTGGGCGAGTTGATCGCGCAGGCCTTGCCAGAAGCCCATGAAGACCGTGGCCGTCAGGCCGAGGCCCTGCGCGCGTGGGCCGAGCGCCTGCGCATGCCCTTGGCGTTGGACGATGCACAGGGCCGGCGCATTGCCGCCAGCGCCGCCTTCGAGCGACGCCAGGCCGATGGACAAGGGCCCGCGCCGTGGCCGTTGGCGCTGGATGACGGGCGCACGCTGTGGATGATGCGCGCCCCTCGGCCCGGCGGTGAGCGCCGCGGTGGGCCCGACGGTGGCGATCAGGGCGCAGGCCCCTTGCGCGGGCCAAGCGCTTGGCACGGACCAGGCCCCGGCCCTGGGCCTTTACCTGCCTTGGAGTTTTGGCGTGCGGGCAGCGGCTTGGCCGCCTTGACGGCCGCACTGTTCCTGGCGGTGGCGCTGGGCGCCTATCCTTTGGTCAGGCGGTTGACCCGGCGCCTGGAAGGCCTGCAGCGCGGCGTGGAGCGCTTTGGCAGTGGCTCACTGGGCCACCGGGTAGACGATTCGGGCCGCGACGAAGTCGCGCAGTTGGCCGCTTCCTTCAACCGTGCGGCCGACCGCATCGAATCCTTGGTGCAGTCCCATTCACGCTTGGTGGCCAACGCGTCACACGAACTGCGCTCGCCGCTGGCGCGCTTGAAGGTGGCGCTGGGCTTGTTGCAAGACACCGACGCCTCCGACGCGGCCGACACGCCCGTGCGCCAACGCCTGCGCCAGGAAATCGAGCACAACCTTCGCGAGTTGGACGCCTTGATCGAAGAGCTCTTGTTGTCCAGCCGCCTGCAGGCGCAGGTGGGGCAGCCCAGCGCCATGGCGCCAGGCCCTGCTGGTCATGGCCATGCGGTTGACCTCTTGGCCACCGTGGCTGAAGAGGCCGCGCGCAGCCAGGCCGATCTCACCGTGGCCGAGGGTGTCACGCCGGTGTGGGGCGAGGAGCGGCTGCTGCGCCGCGCGGTGCGCAACCTGCTTGAAAACGCACGGCGCTACGGACAAGGCATGGTGGAGTGTGAGTTGCGTCATGCCCGGGCGCAGGGCCGGCTCATGGCCGAGTTGCGCGTCTTGGACCGCGGGCCGGGCGTGCCGCTGCATGAGGCGCAACGCATCTTCGAGCCCTTCTACCGTCTGCCTGGACACGCCGAGAGCGAAGGGGGTGTCGGGCTGGGCTTGGCCCTGGTGCGGCAAATTGCCCAGCACTTGGGCGGAGACGTTCAGGTGCAGCCGCGCCCGGGCGGCGGCAGCTGCTTCATCCTGACGGTGCCGATGCAGGAGCCGACTCCTCCCGCCGCTTCTGGTTCATGACCCAAGCCAACAGCAGCAAGAGCAGCACAGCTGCCAGCCACAAAGCGATGGTGGCACTGGCCCAGAAGCCCGAGGCGCCCACCGCCCACGGCAGCCAAGACGCGGGCGTCACCTCGCGAAAGGCCAGGGCGTAGCCGCCGCCCAAGCCCACGCCCCACAGCGCCACGGCATACACCACCACCGGCAAGGTGGCCACTCGGTAGGCTCGCAGCACCAGGGCGGCCATGGTCTGCAGCGCATCGGCCAGGTGAAACCACACCACCCACGCCATCAGCACCAGCGCCGCAGCGGCCACCGCGGCGTCTTGCGTGTACAGGCCAGCCACGGCCGTGCGCCCGGCGTACACCAGTGCCCCCATCAGCACCGCCAGCATCGAGGCCAACAGCACCCCGTGCCAGGCCAGGTGCCGCGCCTGTTGCAGTGCCTGCGCGCCCAAGCGCTGGGCCACCAAGGTGCTGGTGGCATTGGCCAGGGCCAGCGGCATCATGAAGAGCATGGCCACCAGGTTGGCCGCGATCTGGTGCCCGGCCACGGGCAGTGGGCCCAAGCGCGCGATAAAGATCGCCATGAAGGTGAAGCCTGTGACTTCGATGAGGATGCCCGCCCCCATGGGCAGGCCCAGGCGCAGCTGTGCGCGCAGCATCGCCCCGTTGGGTGCATCCAGCCCACGGCCCACCAGCGCATACGGTGCGTAGTGCGGGTCACGCACCAGAATCCAGGCAGCCGCTGCGCACTGCAGCCACATGACGATCACGGTGGCCAGGCCGCAGCCCACCACCCCCAGGGCCGGCCAGCCCAAGGCCGGCACCCCCCAGGCCAGGGCCACAGACAGCGGCAGCTTGAGCGCCAGCGCCCCCAGCTGCAGGTTCATCACCGCCTTGGGTCGTGAGATGGCCGTATTGAAACCCCGGTACACGGTGAACAACAGCGCTGCGGGCAGTGCAAAGGCCAGTGCGCCCATGTAGCCGCGGATGCCGCGCTCGACCTCGCCCTCGACTTTGGCCAATGCCAAGAAGGGCTGGGGAAAGGCCAACACAACGATGCCCAAGACCGACAGTGCCAAGGCCAGCCACACACCCTGGTGGAACTGCTGGCCCGCCTCGGCCAAGCGGCCCGCACCATAGAGGTGG
Source organism: Betaproteobacteria bacterium (assembly GCA_009925955.1). Lineage (GTDB taxonomy): Bacteria > Pseudomonadota > Gammaproteobacteria > Burkholderiales > Burkholderiaceae_C > RFTU01. The sequence goes on along the minus strand of RFPX01000082.1, from coordinate 613 downwards.
CCCACGATGGGCCCGATGGCCAGCAGCACGCCCATCAGGCCCACGAACACCGTGATGTAGGCCGCTGAGCCCACCGCCAGAGCCGCCAAATCGACCGAGCCCAGGCGCCCCAGCAACACCGTGTCGATGGTGCCAAAGGCCAGTACGGCCAACTGGCCCACGAGCACCGGCCAGGCCAGCTTGACGATCTGTTGGGTGTCTTGGCCGAAGGCCAGGGCGCGTGCCCTCACGGGGCCGTCTCGCCCGCAGCCGTGACCCGCTCGGCATAGCGGTTGAACCGCCAGGCCGTGCCTTCCATGGTGATGCGGCGCCAGGTGCTGCGCTTTTGCGCCGGGCTCATGCTGGTCCAGTGCTGCACCTCGTCGAAGGTGCGGCCACAGCCCTTGCACACATCGTCGCCTTGGCTCGTAGAGCAAATGGCAATGCACGGTGCGTCCGGAGTGCTGGCGTACCACTCCAGCCAGGCCTGTTTGGCCTTTGCGGGCATGCTCACCTCATCGCACTCGGCTTGGCGGTGGTAGACCATCAAGGCGTAGATTTCGGCCAAGGCGCGCACGGGTGCGCACGCGCTGATGCCGTCGGGCGAGGGCGAGCGTTCACGCCACCAGTTGAT
>RFPX01000081.1 GCA_009925955.1 Betaproteobacteria bacterium | reverse complement strand
GACGAGATGCCCTTGAGTTGCAAACAGACGCGGGAACACCGTCACTTCGATCGAACCGGCGAGGTCTTCCAAGGTGAAGGTTGCCATCTGCTCGCCTTTGCGAGTGAACTTTCGGTCGACGCCGGTGATGACGCCGCCCAAGGTGAGGTTGTCTTCGGTTCGGTCCGGAACGTCGACGATCTGACAGGTGACTCGCCGGGAGAGCACCGTCTCGAGCCCGCGCAACGGGTGGTCAGAGACGTAGAAGCCGAGCATTTCTTTTTCGAGACGGAGCTGCTCGGCCTTGTCAAACGTGAGCGCAGGAATCTCGGCACGATCACTGAACCCCGAATCGGTCTCTTGCACGTCTCCAAAGAGGCTCATCACGCCTTGGTCGCGTTCGCGGCGGCGGATGAGTGCTTGGTCGACCAGTGACTCAAAGACCGCCAGCAGACCGCGTCGTGGATGTCCGAGCGAATCGAATGCACCGGCCTTGATGAGCGACTCGAGCGTGCGTTTGTTGAGCACGGGTTCGGGCACGCGGTCGATGAAGTCATAGAACGATGTGAATGCTCCCCCGCTCTGCCGGTGTTCGACAAGCATCGAAGCGACGCCTTCCCCCACGTTGCGAATGCCCGACAAGCCGAACGAGACTGCGCGCTCGCCAGCGACGGGTTCGAAGTCGACGCCAGATGCATTGACGTCGGGCGTTCGCACGGAAACTTGGTTCGCGGCTGCGTCGGCGAGATACAACGCTGCACGATCGTTGTTGCCTTTCACCGAGGTGAGCAGGCATGCGAAGTACTCCACCGGATGGTGCGCCTTCAGCCACGCAGTTTGGTACGTGATGAGGCCGTAGCCGTAGGCGTGGCTCTTCGTGAACGCGTAGTCGGCAAACTTTTCGATGATGCCGAACAACTCGCGGCCGAGCGGCTCGCCGTAGTCGTTGGTGACGCAACCACCGATGAACTTCGGGCGTTGCTCGGCCATCGCCTTGGGGTCTTTCTTCGCACATGCTTTGCGCAGCGAGTCGGCTTCGGCGAGGGTGTAGCCGGCGAACTTTTGCGCTACGCGCATGATGCTTTCTTGGTAGATCATGAGGCCGTACGTGTCACCGAGTACTTCGTTGGCATCGGTGTGGAAGTAGCGCACTGGTTTGCGGGAGTTCTTGATGTCGGCGTAATCGTTGTGCATGTTCTCCGCCATCGGGCCCGGGCGGTACAGGGCGATGACGGCGGCGACGTCTTCAAACCGCTTCGGCACCAGCGACCGCAGGAGCGCCCGCATCGGCGACGACTCCAGCTGGAAGACGCCGATGGTGTTGGCATTCGCGAGCAATTGGTAGGTCTTGGGGTCGTCGAGCGGAATCTTGTCGATGGCGAAGTCGGGCTGGGCTCGGCGCAGCAACTTTTCTGCGTCAGTGATGACGTCGAGGTTGCGCAACCCGAGGATGTCCATCTTCAGGAGTCCGAGCGACTCCACGCCGTGCATTTCGTATTGTGTGACGGTCGGTGCGTCTTCGGCTTTCTGGCCCGACTCCACCTTGCGCTGGATGGGCAGGTACTCAGTGAGCGGTTCTTTGGTGATGACGACTGCGGCGGCATGGATGCCCACCGAGCGCTTAAGCCCCTCAAGTCCGCGCGCGACGTCGACAACACGCTTCACGTCGGGATCGCGCTCATACTCGGTGCGCAACTCGGCGGCAGCGCGGTAGCCGTCGACGTGTTTTTCGTTCTGTTCGAAGCAGTAACGCAACGGGGTGTCGCGACCCATGACCACGGGTGGCATCAACTTGGCGACACGGTCGCCGAGCGCGTACGGCTGGCCGAGCACGCGCGCAGCGTCGCGCACTGCGTTGCGAGCCTTGATGGTGCCGAAGGTGATGATCTGTGCGACGCGATCGCGGCCATACTTCTCGGCTGCGTAGCGGATCATCTCGTCGCGGTAGCGGGAGTCGAAGTCCATGTCGATGTCGGGCATCGACACGCGATCAGGGTTGAGGAATCGCTCGAAGAGCAGGTCGTACTTCACGGGGTCGAGGTCGGTGATGCGAAGTGCGTACGCGACCGCACAACCCGCCGCAGAACCACGGCCCGGCCCGACACGTATGCCGTGCTCACGGGCATGGCGGATGAGATCCCACACGATGAGGAAGTACGACGCGAACCCCATGTCGCAGATGATCTTGAGTTCGTAGGCGATGCGCTCGACGACTTCTTTGGGAACCTTCTCGCCCCAGCGTTCTTTGGCGCCTTCGCGCGCGAGGTCGAGGGCGTAGAGGCTCTGGCGCTTCTTAAACAGCACCGTCTCCGGCCCGTTGACGTATTTCGGCACGCCATCGCCCAGGATGCGGCCGCCGAAGCTGATGATCCGCCCGCGCCGGTCGCGGCAGGCGTCGGGTGTCTCGGCAAAGAGCTGTCGCATCTCCGCCGCGGTCTTTAGGTAGTGCTCTTCGCCCTCGAAACGGAAGCGATTCGGATCGTTGATGGTGCAGCCTGTCTGCACGCAGAGCAGCGCATCGTGCGCCTCGGCGTCATGGCGATGCACGTAGTGCGAGTCGTTCGTGGCCAGCAACGGAGCATCAATTTCGCGAGCGATCTTGATGAGGTCGGCCATGGTGCGGCGCTGCTCCGCAAGACCGTGGTCTTGCAGCTCAACGAAGAGGTTGTCTCGACCAAAGATCTCTTGCAGTCGCGCCGCCGTCTGCTTGGCTTCGGCGTAGTTGTCGCGCAGCAGTGCTTGCAGCACGTGGCCACCGAGGCACCCAGTGGTGGCGATGAGACCGTCGTGGTGACGCTCGAGGATCTCCCAGTCCATGCGTGGCTGGTAGTAGTAGCCCTCGAGGAAGGCCAGGCTCGAGAGCTTGATGAGGTTGCGGTACCCAGTGTTGTTCTCGCACAACAGGGTGAGGTGGTAATACAGCTTGCGCCCGGCCTCGGTGTCGCCGCCGGAGTCGTCAAGTTTGCCTCGACGCTGCGGTCGCTCGAATCGCGACTCGTAGGCCATGTACGCCTCGGTGCCGATGATGGGTGTGATGCCGCCACTACGACATGCCTCGTAGAAGTCGAGGACTCCATACATGTTGCCGTGGTCGGTGATGCCGATGGCGGGCTGACCGTCGCTGACGGCGCGCTCAACAAGCTCGTCGATGCGTGCCGCGCCGTCGAGCATCGAAAACTCGGTGTGCACATGCAGGTGGGTGAAGGACGAAGACATCGGCAGGACTGCCGAGAGTACCAGCGGGTTGTTGCGCTACTCGACAACGTGTCGCTTAGCGCGCGACAATGCCGCTTAGATGTACGGGCCTGAGCGCTCGGGCTGTTGGTTGCCCGACGGCGGCAACTGTCGCATCTGCTCGAGTTGCTGACGCGCTGCCAACTGTTGTGCAAAGAGTGTCGCTTGAATGCCGTGGAAGAGGCCTTCGAGCCAACCGACGAGCTGCGCCTTTGCCACTCGCAGCTCTGCTTCGCTCGGCACGACTCCTTCTTTGAACGGCAACGCCAGCGTCTGCAACTCTTCGCGCAAATCGGGCGAGATTGCCTCTGCCAATTCGACGATGGAACGCTCGTAGATCTCAGCCAAGCGCTCGCGGCTCGGCGTGTCGAGCTGCATCTGGCGAACTTCGTCGAGCAATCCCTTGATCATCGACCCGATTCGCATGACTTTGGCTGGCTCTTGCACCGTCTCTGACGCGGCGATGGCGGCGTCGCCGTTGACACTGGTGCCGACGAGCTCGTTGGCGCCACCTAATTGCACACCGTTCACCAATTCGCCTCGTTCGGGGGTATCGCTCGCCATGACTGACCTTGTTCTATCAGCCGATTGCCCAGTTGAGGGTGACGAAGAGCGTGACTTGCTGCATTCTCGACGAAGATCGAGAGTCGACAGGCGGCACTCTCAGCTACCAGCGACAGCCAAGAGCGGTACATCAATCTCCTCGGTCGTGAGCGAACCGTGGCGACACTGCAATTCGAAATACGTCTTGTCGGCGGGGTCGTCGAAACTCACGTCGGTGCGGGCCATGACAGCAACGTCGCCGAGGCGCCGTCGCACGACGTCGGAAACTCGCGGACCGAAGAATCCCCCGTCGATCATCTCGTCGCGCGTCATCACCCACGCGTGGTGCCCGTGATGAGTGCGCGCTGCCGCAACGACTTCGTCGATCCGCTCGCCTTTCACATGCAGCCACCGGAAACGCCCCTCACCCGACTGGTGCGAGAGGAGTCGCGTGACATCAGCATGCAGCATCGTGGTGTTGTTGCCCACCATCACTTGGCCGTGGTCTGCAGTTACAAGCAAGACTGCGCCAGGTGGGAGCACCGACGCCAACTCGGCGACGAGCCGGTCGGTGGTGCGCAGTTCAGAGTCGTAGTACTCGCCGAATCCCCTCTCGTGCGCGATTTTGTCGATGCAGTCGTAATAGCAGTAGACGAACTTCTCGCCAGCCCGCAACTGCGCACGAACGTCGACGACCATGCTTGAGACAGCGCGCCAGCTGAGCGTTCGTTGGTCGCGCAGATGCGACTCGGTGAATGCGGTTCCGTCGAACTCAGCTTTCGAGAGCACCGGGACGCTCCCGCCCAAGAAGGGCGGACATGGCTGCACGTCGCGCGGCGCAAGTCGCCGCCGCACGTCACCGCGCGCATCGGCCCAACGAAGCATCTGCACGACGTTGCCGGCGAAGTCGATGCGGTATCCGACAAGCCCGTGCTCGCCCGGCGTTGCGCCCGTCGCGATCGACGTGAGGGCCGTGACTGTTGTGGTGGGTGCGACAGTGGTGATCGGTCCGCCGTCCATTGATGCCAGCGTTGGCGCGAGCGTGCGATCAGCAGCAATTCGCGACTGCAGTTGATGCCATCCGAGACCGTCGACGACAAGCAACACCACCTGGCGAGCGCCGCGTGCTGCAGTTCGTCGAAAAGCCCGATGCCGCCACCGCCGCGCGCTACCTGGCCGAAGGGACCTACACCTGGAACAGCGGCATGTTCGTGCTGCGTGCCTCGAGTTGGCTCAAGGCGCTGCGCCAGTTCAGGCCTGACATCGAACAGGCCACACAGGCCGCCTGGGCCGCCCGGCAGACGGACCAGGTCTTCGTGCGCCCCGACCGCGCCCTGTTTGAAGCCATTCCTTCGGAATCCATCGATTACGCCGTGATGGAAAAGTGCCCGGGCGCGGCCGTGCCGATCCGTATGGTGAACCTGGATGCCGGCTGGAACGACCTGGGGGCCTGGGATGCCGTGTGGCAGGTGGCTGCACAGGACGCCCAGGGCAACGTGGCGCATGGGGACGCCATCATCCGAGACAGCCGCAACACCCTCGTCCACGCCACCAGTCGCCTGGTGGGCGCGGTGGGCCTGCAGGATGTGGTGGTGGTGGAAACACCGGACGCGGTGCTGGTGGCCGACCGCGCCCGTAGTCAGGAAGTCAAACAGATCGTGGGCACACTCACCGCTCAGAAGCGCGAGGAGTACGCCCTGCACCGCAAGGTGCACCGCCCATGGGGCTGGTACGACAGCATCGACCAGGGCCCGCGCTTTCAGGTCAAGCGCATCATGGTCAAGCCCGGCGCGTCGCTGAGCCTGCAGATGCACCACCACCGCGCCGAACACTGGATTGTGGTCAGCGGCACCGCCGAGGTCACCAACGGCGATCAGACCATCATGCTGTCTGAAAACCAGAGCACCTACATCCCCTTGGGCCAGGTGCACCGTCTGGCCAATCCGGGCAAGGTGCCCCTGGAGATCATCGAGGTGCAGTCCGGCAGCTACCTCGGCGAAGACGACATCGTGCGATTCGAGGACAGCTACGGCCGGTCCTAGGACTTCAGGGCCAGGGGGTGTTGGCCCCTCGGATCAGGTCAGCATTTGATGCCCACGTGCAGGGCCACCACGCCGGCGGTGAGCTTGTGCACGTCCACGTGGCCAAAGCCCGCCGACTTCATCATGGCCTTGAGGGTCTGGGCGTCCGGGTGCATGCGAATGGACTCCGCCAGATAGCGGTAACTCTCGGCATCGCCAGCGATCATCTGCCCCAGCTTGGGCAGGATGTTGAAGGAGTACCAATCGTAGGGCTTGGCCAGCGGGGCGGCCACTTTGGAAAACTCCAGGACCAGCAGGCGGCCCCCGGGCTTGAGCACGCGGCACATTTCAGCCAAGGCCGCATCCTTGTGGGTCATGTTGCGCAGGCCAAAAGCCACGCTCACCCGGTCAAAGCTGTTGTCGGGATAGGGCAGCTTCTCGGCATCACACAGGTTGGTCGGCAGGGCCAGGCCCTCGTCGATCAAGCGGTC
>RFPX01000009.1 GCA_009925955.1 Betaproteobacteria bacterium | reverse complement strand
CAAGGTTCCGATCATGAAGACCATCCTCCTGGGCGCCGGCCACATTGGGCAGACCATCGCGCGTCAGCTGGCCGCCACCGGTGACTACGCCATCACGGTGGCGGACCGAAGCGCAGCGGCGCTCGAGCCCTTGGCAGCAGCCGGCCTGCGCACATTGCAGATGGACGAGCGCTCGAGCACGCCGCCGCACGCGGCCCAGGCCCTGCAAGCGCTGCTGCAAGGCCATGAAACCGTCGTCAACGCGTTGCCCTACGACTGCGCCATCGCGGTGGCTGAAGCCGCGCGGGCCACGGGTTGCCACTACTTTGACCTCACCGAAGACGTGGCGGCCACGCGCCGCATCCGGGAACTCGCTGAAGGGGCGCCCACCGCGTTCATGCCGCAGTGCGGCTTGGCCCCCGGGTTTGTGGGCATCGTGGCGCACGACCTGGCCCGTGGCTTTGATCAGATCTTCGACCTCAAGATGCGGGTGGGCGCCCTGCCGGCTTTTCCCACCAATGCACTGAAGTACAACCTCACCTGGAGCGTAGACGGTTTGATCAACGAGTACTGTCACCCCTGTGAGGCCATCCGCGACGGCCATCGCTTGGAGCTCCTGCCCTTGGAGGGGCTCGAAACCTTCAGCATGGACGGCTGCGAGTACGAGGCGTTCAACACCAGCGGAGGTTTGGGCACCCTGTGCGAAACCCTGGCCGGACGGGCGCACAACCTGGACTACAAGTCGGTGCGCTACCCCGGCCACCGAGCCTTGGTCAAAGTCTTGCTGGATGACCTGGGCCTCAAGCACGACGCGACCACGCTCAAGCAGATTCTTCAGCGGGCGGTTCCCACCACCCTGCAGGATGTGGTGCTGGTGTTCGTCACCGCGACGGGCTTGAGCGCGGGGCGCTTCGTGGAGAAGGTCTTTGCGCGCAAGATCTACTCCAGGCCGGACTCGACGACACCGCTGTCGGCCATCCAAATCACCACCGCAGCAGGCCTGTGCGCGGTGCTGGACCTCTTCCGCGAGGGCCGATTGGCGCCGCGTGGTTTCATCCGTCAGGAATCGGTTCCGTTGGAGGCTTTTCTCGCCAACCGTTTTGGGCAGGCCTACCAGCAGCTTCGCCCGGTATCCTCCATCTCCTGACTTCGACAGCCCCTGGGGAGCAAGACTTCGATGAACAGCACGCAACAGCTGCGCCAGCTTTGGCAACAGTTGGGCCTACCGGCCTCCCAGTTGGAAGGCGGCCCCTTGCACAGCCGCAGTCCGATTGATGGGCAAGCGCTGGGGCAGGTCGCCACCACCGCGCCCGCTGACATGGACGCCGTCTTGGCCCGCAGCGCCGCTGCGTTCAAGCGTTGGCGTGAGGTGCCGGCACCCCAGCGCGGTGAACTGGTGCGGCGCTTCGGGCAGGTGTTGCGCCAACACAAGGTGGCCCTGGGCCAGATCGTGAGCCTGGAGGTGGGCAAGATCACCAGCGAGGGCCTGGGTGAGGTTCAGGAGATGATCGACATCGCCGACTTTGCCGTTGGGCTTTCGCGGCAACTGCACGGGCTGACGATCGCTTCGGAGCGGCCACAGCACCGGATGATGGAACAGTGGCACCCGCTGGGCCCGGTGGGCATCATCACGGCGTTCAACTTCCCCGTGGCCGTTTGGGCCTGGAACGCCGCCCTGGCCTTGGTGTGCGGCAACACCGTGTTGTGGAAGCCTTCGGAAAAGGCACCGCTGTGCGCCTTGGCCGTGCAGGGCTTGTGGGAGCGCTGTTGCGAAGCTTTCGACGCCGACCACCCCCCGCCGGCCGGTCAGCCACCCCTGACCCAGGACCTGTGCCTGCTGTTGCAGGGCTCCGCGGAACTGGGTGCCGCCTTGGCGGCGGATCCCCGCGTGGCCTTGCTGTCGGCCACGGGCAGCACGCGCATGGGCCGCGCGGTGGCACCCGTGGTGGCCCAGCGCTTTGGTCGATGCCTGCTGGAGTTGGGCGGCAACAACGCGGTGGTGGTGTGCCCCAGTGCCAAGCTGGACCTGGCCGTTCGCGGCATCGTCTTCGGCGCGGTGGGCACGGCCGGTCAGCGTTGCACCACCACCCGCCGCCTGCTGGTGCACGAATCGCTGCACCAGGACCTGGTGCAGCGCCTGGTCAAGGCCTACGCCACTTTGCGCATCGGCGACCCACGTGAAGCGGGCGTGCTCATGGGGCCGTTGATCGATGAGGCTGCGCAGGTGGCGATGGCGCGTGCGCTGGAGCAGGCGCGGCAGCAGGGCGGTGTGGTGGTGTTCGGTGGCGATCGCTTGCAGGGCCCGGGCCTGCAAGGCGGCGTCTACGTGAGCCCGGCCATCGTCACCATGCCCGCGCAGTCGTCCATCGTGTGCGAGGAGACCTTCGCCCCCATCTTGTACGTCATGCGCTGGCGCACGGTGGAAGAGGCCATTGCCTTGAACAACGCCGTGCCGCAGGGCCTGTCCTCGGCCATCTTCACCCAAGACCTGATCGAAGCCGAGACCTTCCTGAGCGCATCCGGCTCAGACTGCGGTATCGCCAACGTCAACCTCGGGACCTCGGGTGCAGAAATTGGAGGCGCCTTTGGTGGCGACAAGGACACCGGCGGCGGTCGAGAGTCCGGCTCGGACGCCTGGCGGCAATACATGCGCCGCAGCACCAACACCATCAACCGGGGCACCGCACTGCCCTTGGCCCAGGGCGTGGTGTTCGAGGTGTAGGCGGCGCGGTCTCAGACCAAGAGGATGGGTGGCGGCTCCAACAAGCGCGCCACCACCGAGCGCTTTCCGCGCGAACTGGTTCGCCGACTGGTGGACAACTACCGCAACAAGACCTTGGATCATTGCGAGGCCGCCATCATGTGGGCAGCACGTGCAGGTTCACGCCCACCAATTCCAGGCGGTCGCGCGGCTGAACCTGGCCGGCGTTGCTCTGCATTTCCGATCCGTCTACCAAGGTGACCGAGCTGCGGCCGATCACCTCCACCGAGCGCCCGATTTCAATCAGCAGCGCCGTGTCTTCGTCCACCCCGATGCCCAAGAGGTCGGGCCGCAGGGCCAGCGCCGACAACAGGCGCGACAAGCGCCGGCGCTGAGAAAAGTGTTGGTCCACCATGGCCTGCGGCAGAAAGTTCAGCCCCAGGTCCAGGGAAACGGCCTCTTTTTGCGGCACGACCACGGCCGGCCCGTGCGCAATCATGGCGCGGGACATGGCCGCCGCCCCGGCGCTGGTGCCGGCCAGGCAGATGCCGCGTTCACGCACGGCTTGGTGCAAGGCCTGCATGGCGGGTGTGGACCACAACTTGCCCATCAGCCGGGCCTGGTCGCCGCCGGTGATGAAGACGCCATCGGCTTGGCGCAGCTCCTCCAGCAGGGCCGGCTGCGCAGCGTCTTGCGCTTCGGCCAGGTGCAGAAAGCGCACGTCTTGTGCGCCCAGCCCACCCATGGCCGCACCGTAGGCCTGCTCCGCTCCCTTGGGGTCGTTGGTGGCGCCGGTGATGAACCGCAGGCGCGCCTGCGCACCACCGCTGAGCTCCATGAAGCGACGCAGGATCTCTCGGTCGTCCACCCGGTCTTCACCACCCCCGATCACCAGCAGCCGGCCCACGGGTGCACCTTCGGGCAGCTGACGGGCCACACGCAGCGGTGGCGCGGGCTGCGGTGCCAGGGCGCAGCCACCCAAGGCCCCTAAGCCTGCGAACCCGCCCCAACCCCACAGCGCGGCGCTGCCCAGGCCCTGCAGCAGCTGGCGCCGGCCAGGCTTGGGGCTCCAGGCGTTGGGGGGATCGCTCGTGTTCATCCGCTTGATTCTGTCAGCCTGATCATGACCACCGCTTGACGAATGCCACCAAGGTGGGCCTACCCCCGGAACATCAGCCGGGTTCAGGCCTGAAAGTTGAAGCGGCCTTCGGCCACCATGGCCTCCAGCGGCTGGCGCCCATTGGGCACTTCGCGCTCCTGCAGGGGCGCCGGCAGGTTTTCCCGCGGGCCCTGTTCGCCCACGGCCACCACGCACTGCACGGCAAAGCCTTCAGGCACGCCCAGTTGCTGGCGCAGGGCCTGCGCATCGAAGCCGCCCATGGCGTGGGTGCGCCAACCCATGGACTCGGCCTGCAGGGCCAGGCTCATCCAGGCCGCACCCGTGTCGAACGCGTGAAGGGGGGAGGGCTTGGCTTCGGTCGTGCCTGGGGCCACCGCCTGTTGGGCCGACAGCACGGCGATCAAGGCTGAGGCCTTGCGCGCCCAGCCTTGGTTGAACGGCACCAGGGTTTGAAAGATGGCTTCGAACCCAGCGCTGCCGGCCAAGCCGTAAACAAAGCGCCAGGGCTGGGTGTTGGATGTGGACGGTGCCCATCGTGCGGCTTCAAACAGGCTCATCATCTCGGCGCTGCTGATGGGCTTGCCGGTGAAGGAGCGGGGGGACCAGCGTTGGATGAATTGGGGGGCGATGGGGGCTTGTGGCGTGCGGGACATGGTGGGTCTCAGGCGTGGAGAAAAGTCCATTGTGGCTTTTGCTACAAGCTCACGCTGGGGTCTGCGCGACAAACCGGCCAAAGCGCTCACCTATGAGCGCCGCACCGTGCGCCAACACGAACTGCCGAAACGCTTCGGCCGGGGGCGACAGCGGTTTCTTGCCTGGGTGCACGACGTACCACTGGCGAACCACGGGCGCGTGCTGCACCGGCAGCACCGCCATGAGCCCGTTTTCCAGCTCCAGCCCGATGGTGTGCAGTGACAGAAAGCTCAGGCCCAGCCCGGCCATCACCGCTTGCTTGATGGTTTCGTTGCTCGGCATTTCCATGGCCACCTGCAGATCCACGTGGTGCTCTGCGCAATAGCGCTCGAGCGCCGCGCGCGTGCCAGACCCTGCTTCCCGCAGGATGAAGGGCAGCCCACGCAGGCGCTGGGGAGACAGCGCCTGCGCCCTCGCTTCTTCGAGCAGCGGGTGCTCGGGCTGCACCACGAAAACCTGGGGGTGCAGGGCGAATGCATCTTCGCGGCACACCAGGTCACGCGGCGGCTTTCCCATGACGGCGATGTCGGCGTCCCCCGCACGGATGAACTGCACCAACTGCCCACGGTTGCCCACCAGCAGGCGCACGTCCAGTCCGGGGTAGCGCTTGCGGAACTGCGCCAGGAACTGCGGCAGAAAGTACTGTGCGGTGCTGACCACCGCCAAGGTGAGCGTGCCGGCCTCGCTCTTCATCAGCCGGGCCACAGCCTCTTCGGCTTCCTGCACGGTGCCGATCAGCCGCCGCGCGTACACCAGCATGTACTCGCCGGCGGTGGTCAGCTGAACCTGGCGACCCTGGCGGGTGAACAGCGGCAGGCCCACATGTCCTTCCAACTCCTTGACCTGCTGCGTCACGGCCGGTGGCGTGAGGTGCAGGGTGGCGGCTGCCCGTGCAAAGCTCAGGTGGCGCGCCACCTCACTGAACACCCGCCATTGCCGGAAGGTCGCGTTTTTCATTCACGTTTCCTGGAATCGAAAAGCGTCGGGATTCGAATCTACTGCATCGTGGGGCCGCTTGTTGTTGGAACGCTGCAAACGCCGGGGGGCTTGCTTTGTATGGGCAGACCCGCACAATGGGGCAGCAGTACCGGATGGCAGTACCCGTTTTGCGTTCCCGCAGTCCCCCGTGTCCGTCGCGCAACTGGTGCCCATGATGGGTCGGCGCGGGCACCGCCACCCATGCCCCTGTCTCAACGCTCCACCCTCACGCAGTTCCTCATCGAGGAACGCCGCCGCTTCCCCGAGGCCAGCGGGGACTTCAACGCCCTGATCCTGGACGTGTCGCTGGCGTGCAAGGCCATTGCGCGCCGCGTGTCCTTCGGCGAACTCGACGGTGGCCTGGGTGACCAGCCCCCACCCAGCCCCATGGACCCAACGGCCGCCGGTGTGCCGCACACCATCGCCTCCGTCAGCCATGAGGTGTTCTGCCGTGCCAACGAGTGGGGCGGCCACCTGGCGGGCATGGCCAGCGAGGGCCTGGCGCAGCCCTTTGGCATGCAGACCAGCCACCCGCGAGGCAAGTACCTGCTGCTGTTTGATGCCCTGGACGGCGCATCCAACGTGGATGTGAACCTGAGCATGGGCAGCTTGTTTTCGGTGCTGCGCGCGCCATCGGCTGTGGCCTGTGGCGATCGCCCGCTCGCAGTGGACGACTTCCTGCAGCCCGGCGCTTTGCAGGTGGCGGCCGGCTATGCCTTGTACGGGCCCACCACCATGTTCATGCTGACCGTCGGCAGCGGTGTACATGGCTTCACCCTGGACCCCAACCTGGGCGAGTTCAAGCTCACCCATCCCATGGTGACCGTGCCCGAGGACACGCAGGCCTTTGCCATCAATGCCAGCAACAGCCGCTTCTGGGAGCCGCCCGTCAAGCGCTATGTCGACGAGTGTCTGGCCGGCAAGACCGGCCCGCGCGGCAAAGACTTCAACATGCGCTGGATTGCCTCCACGGTGGCCGAGGCGCACCGCATCCTGATGCGCGGTGGCGTGTTTCTCTACCCGCGCGACACCAAGGACCCCAAGCAGCCCGGCCGCATGAGCCTCATGTTCAAGGCCAACCCCATCGGCCTGATCCTGGAGCAGGCCGGCGGCCGCGCCAGCACGGGTCGTGGGCCCGTGATGCAACTGCAGCCCCAGGGCCTGCACCAGCGCATCGGACTCGTGTTCGGCTCCAAGCACGAGGTGGAGCGCATCGAGCGGTACCACGACGAGCCTTTTCCCCTGAAGAAGGCTGACTTTGAAACGCCGCTCTTCGCCGAGCGCAGCCTGTTCCGAGACTGAAGGGTTTCCATGTCCGAACGACACCCGATCATCGCCATCACCGGCTCGTCTGGTGCAGGCACCTCCACCGTGACCAGCACGTTTTCCAACATCTTCCGCCGCGAAGGGGTCAAGGCGGCCATGGTCGAGGGCGACAGTTTTCACCGCTACGAGCGCCTGGAGATGAAGAAGCGCCAGGCCGAGGCGGAGCGCGACGGCAACAAGAACTTCAGCCATTTCGGCCCCGACAACAACCTCTTCGGGGAGTTGGAGACCCTCTTCAGACGCTACAGCGAGTGCGGCCAGGGCCGGGTGCGCCAGTACCTGCACAACGCCGCCGAGGCCGCTCCCTTTCAGCAGGCACCGGGCACCTTCACCGCCTGGGAAGACCTGCCGCCCGACACCGACATGCTCTATTACGAGGGCTTGCACGGCGCGGTGCGCACACCCGAGCATGATGTGGCGCGCTACCCCGACCTGTTGGTGGGCGTGGTGCCGGTGATCAACCTGGAATGGATCCAGAAGCTTTGGCGCGACAAGCACCTGCGGGGCTACACCCAGGAGGCCGTGACCGACACCATCCTGCGCCGCATGCCCGACTATGTGCACTACATCTGCCCGCAGTTCGAGCACACCCACGTGAACTTTCAGCGCGTGCCGGTGGTGGACACCTCCAACCCCTTCATCGCCCGGGACATTCCCAGCGCGGACGAAAGCATGGTCGTGATCCGCTTTGCCAAGCCCAAGGGCATTGACTTCCAGTACCTGCTGAGCATGATCCACGACTCTTGGATGAGCCGCGCCAACACCATCGTTGTGCCGGGCGGCAAGATGGAGTTGGCGATGCAGCTGATCTTCACCCCCTTCGTCTGGCGCATGATGGAGCGGCGCAAGCGCGCCGTGGGTTTGGCCTGAGGACCTTTGCCCCGACTCCCAGCAGGGAGTGTCTGCCCGCCAGGGCCGCCTTGCCGCACAATGCGGCGCCGAAGGGTGGGCGGCCACCCGAACACGAAAGGAAGCTCGAGATGATCAAGGCGATTGGCTTGTCGCTGCTGGTGCTGTCGGCCCCGGCATTTGCCAGCATGGAGATGGCCCAGAAGAACGCATGCATGGGCTGCCATGCGGTGGCCACGAAGGTTCTGGGCCCCTCCTACCAAGAAGTGGCCAAGAAGTACGCGGGCCAAAAGGATGCTGAAGCCAACCTGGCCAAGAGCATCAAGGCGGGCGGAGCAGGCAAGTGGGGCCAGGTTCCCATGCCGGCTCAAGCCCAGCTCAGTGATGCGGACGCTCGCCGCCTGGCGGCCTGGATCCTGGCCGGCGCCAAGTAAGGACTTGCGGGCTTAAGGGCTCCGTGGCCGCAGGGCGGACGTGATCACCCTCGGCCCCTTGGTCGTGCCCCTGGGGCCCTTGCTGGCCCTGGCCGCCCTGTTGCTCACGTCCTGGGCCGTGCGGCGCGTGAGCGCGCCGCACGAGCGTGAGGCGGCCGACGCCGCGCTGTGGTGGTCCACCGCCGTGGGGCTGCTGGCCGCGCGCGCTGGGCATGTGCTGCTGAACCTGCCGGCCTATCACGGGCCGTGGTTGGACCTGCTCGACATTCGCGACGGCGGGTTCGAGGTCTGGGCTGGTGTGCTGGCCGGCAGTGCCTTCCTGGTGTGGCGGGTTCGGCGCCACCTGGTGCATTCGCGCCGGGTGGTGCTGGCTGCCGCCGGCGGTGGCCTGCTGGTTTGGGCCGTGGCGGGGTTCATCGCGTCGGCGTTACAGCCCCGGTCGGTGCAAGGGCTCTCTGAAGTGGCCGTGAGGCTGCAGCCCCTGGATGACCCCTCGGCGCCCTGGACCACGCTGGCCGAGCTGCAAGCGGCCTCCGGTGGCCGGCCGATCATCGTCAACCTGTGGGCCACCTGGTGCCCACCTTGCCGCGCCGAGATGCCGGTGCTCGAACGTGCGCAGCGCGATCACCCGCAGGTGTTGATCATGCTGGTCAACCAAGGCGAGCCCGAAGGGCTGGTGCGCGGCTTTCTGGCGCGCGAGCGGCTGCAGCTGCAACAACTTTGGCTGGACCCCACCTCGGCCCTGGGGCGCACCCTGGGCTCGTCTGCGCTGCCCACCACCGTGGTGTTCGACGCCCAAGGCCGGCGCATCAAGACCCATGTGGGCGCCTTGACCGAGGCCAGCCTGAACCTGATGGTTCGCTCGGTGCAAGCCCCCTAAACCCATCATGGCCTTCCCCGATGAAGGTCCGTTGGTCACATGCCATCATCTGGGCTGGCTTTATCAACCCCTGCAGGAGTACCCATGCGTGTTGCGTCCAGTCCCCTTCGTTTGCTCAGCGCCCTTGCCCTGATGTGGGCGGCTGGTGCGGCCCATGCACAGGTCACCGTCGGCGACCCCTGGGTTCGGGCCACCGTGGCCCAGCAAAAGGCCACCGGCATGTTTGCGCAGGTCACCTCTGCCCAGGGGGGCAAGCTGGTGGCGGCGTCCTCGCCTGTGGCCGCGGTGGTGGAGATCCACGAGATGGCCATGGAGAACAACGTGATGAAGATGCGCGCCGTGCCCGGCTTGGAACTGCCCGCAGGCAAGGCCGTGGATCTGAAGCCCGGCGGCTACCACGTGATGCTGATGGGCCTGAAGCAGCAGGTCAAGGAAGGCGAGGTGGTACCGGTCACCCTGGTGGTTGAAGGCAAGGACGGCAAGCGCGAGTCGGTGGAGGTCAAGGCACCCGTGAGGGCTTTGGCGGCGCAGGCCGCAGGCCACTCACATGGCGGTGGCCACCGGCACTGAGCCACTGGGCCACTGGGCTATTGAACCACTGGGCCGACGGGGCACCGCAAGCGGCCGCTGAGCTCAGCGAAACCCCACCCGGTCCAGCATCTGCTGTACTTTCACCTGGTTCATGCCCACCACGCTGGTGGGTATGAGCTCGGACTTGAAGCCGGTGCCGGCCAGGGCCTTGAGGGCCGGGTTGTCAAAGGTGACGCCTTTGATGACGGGCCACTCGTTGTTGCCGTCGGCAAAGTACTGCTGTGCCTGCGGGCTGGCCAGGTACTCCAGGAACTTCACGGCGGCGTCCTTGTTTTTGCTGTGCCGTGCCACCGCGCCGCCGGCGATGTTCACGTGTGTGCCCCACGTGGCTTGGTTGGGAAAGACCACCCCCACGCGCTCCATCAGGGCCTTGTCGTCTGGTTTGTTGGACCGCATCAGCCGCGCCAGGTAGTAGCTGTTGGTGATGGCCACGCTGCACTCGCCCGAGGCCACGGCACGAATCTGGTCGGTGTCACCGCCCTTGGGTGCACGCGCCATATTGGCCACCAGGCCTTTGAGCCAGGCTTGCGTTTTCTCGGGCCCGATGTGCTCCAACATCGAACTGAAGAGGCTCAGGTTGTAGGGGTGTGAGCCCGAGCGCGTGCACAGCCGCCCTTTGTTTTTTGGCTCGCCCAGCTCTTCATAGGTGTCCACGTCTTCGGGCTTGACCTTGAGCTTGTCGTAGACCACCACGCGCGCGCGTGTGGAAAAGCCGAACCACGCCGAGGTGCCATCCGTTTCGGCCTTGGCGCGCAGGTGGGCGGGAATGGCGGCTTCCAATGCGGGCGACTTCACCGGCAGGAACAGCCCATCGACTTGCGCCTTCCACAGGCGGGCCGCATCCACCAGCAGCACCACATCGGCGGGGGAAGACGAACCCTCGGTGGCCAGGCGGCTGAGGATGCCGGCGTCGTCGGCGTCCACCCGCTGGATGCGGATGCCCGTGGCCTTGGTGAAGTTGGTGTACAGGGCCTCGTCGGTGCTGTAGTGGCGGGCCGAGTACAGGTTCAGGACGGGCTGCTGAGCAGCCGCAGGGCCGCTGCCCAGGGCCCGCTACCCAGGGCGGCGCACAGGACGGTGAGCGCCGTGGCGGCCAGGCCCAGCGCGGGTCGGGTGGCGCGGGTGGTGTGCAGTGGCTTCATGTGGATGACATGCGAGTGGAGCGGAATGGAGCCGATGGTATCAGTAATGAGAATGATTCTCAATATCATTGATCACGCATCGGTCTTTGATGCCCCTCACACCGCCTGGCCCGAGCCCAGCACCTCGGGGCTCAGCGCGACCACCGCCTGGTAGTGGCTCAGGTAGACCTTTCCGCTGAGCTGGCTCAGGAAGTCTGAGCGCTGCAACTTGTCCATCACCGGACCCTTCACCTCAGACAGGTGCAGGGTCAAGCCCGCCTGCTCCAAGCGCTGGTTGATCGACTCCAGGCTTTCCAGCGCACTGGCGTCAATGTCGTTGATGGCGGAACACTGCAGCACCACGTGGCGCAGGGCCTTGCTTTGGGCCACGGCGGCGTTGATGCGGTCTTCCAGGGCCCGAGCATTGGCGAAGTACAGGCTCTCGTCCACCCGCAGGCTCAGCACCGATGGCGAGGTCAACACCTGGTGGCGCAGCACGCTTCGGAAGTGCTCGGTGCCCGGCACCAGCCCCACCTCGGCAATGTGGGGCTGGCTGGTGCGCCACAGGTACAGCAGCAGCGACACCGCCACGCCCACGACCAGCCCCACCTCCACCCCCTGCAACAAGGTCAGCACCAGGGTGGCCAACAGCGCGATGAAATCCGGCCTCGAATAGCGCCAGGTGCGCTGCAGCACCTGGAAGTCCACCAAAGACCACACCGCCACCACGATGGTGGCCGCCAGCGTGGCCTGTGGCAAGTGGAACAGGACCGGCGTGAGCGTGAGCGTGGCCAGCAGAATCCCCGCGGCCGTGATGAGACCGGCCAAGGGCGTGCGGGCACCGGCGTCGAAGTTCACCACGGAACGCGAGAAGCCGCCCGTGACCGGGAAGCCGCCCGTGAAGGCTGCGCCCAAATTGGCCCCGCCCAGCGCCACCAGTTCCTGATTGGGGTCCACGCGTTGGCGCCGCTTGGCCGCCAGCGTTTGGCCCACCGACACCGACTCCACAAAACCCACCACGCTGATCAACAGCGCCGGCATGGCCAAGTCGCGCCACAGGGCCAGGTCCCAGGAGGGCAGGGTCAACGGTGGCAGGCCCTGCGGAATATGTCCCACGGTCTTCAGCCCCTGCGCCTGCCAGTCGAAGGCAGCCGCTGCGGCCGTGGTGGCAATGATGGCGGCCACGGGGCCAAGTTTGCTCAGGAGGTCTGCCGTGCGCGGCGCCAAGCCCCAAGCCGCCAGGGCCGGCTTGAGCCGACTGCGCGCGGCCAGCAAGAAGGCCAGGCTGCCCAGGCCCACGGCCACGGTCAAGCCGTGCACCTGGCTCCACTGCGAGGCCAGCGCCCCGAGCATCTCCGGCAGGTTGTGGCCGCCCGCCTGCACGCCCAGCAGGGACTTGAGTTGGCTGGCGGCAATGAGCAGGCCCGAGGCGGTGATGAAGCCCGAGATCACCGGGTGGCTCAAAAAGTGGGCCACGAAACCCAGGCGCAGCAGGCCCATCACCGTGAGCATGAGCCCACTGAGCAGGGCCAGCGCCAGCGCCACTTCGGCATAGTGGGCGGTGCCGGCCTGGGCGAACTCGCCCACGGCCGCTGCCGTCATCAGTGACACCACCGCCACCGGTCCTACCGCCAGCACGCGGCTGGTGCCCAACAGCGCATACAGCACCAGAGGCACGATGCTGGCGTACAGGCCCGCCTGCGCCGGCAGACCCGCCAACAGGGCATAGGCCAGGCTTTGCGGAATGATCATCACGGTGACGATCAGCCCAGCCAAGGTGTCATCCACCACGGTGCTGCGGTTGAGCTCGCGGCGCCATTGCAGGATGGGCAGGTGGGGCAGTGGGGGCTTCCAGGTCATGCGCGGTGCTTGAGGGCTCTGAGGACTGGTGACGCTGCGTACGGACCCGGCGCGTATCCCTTCTTCATGCAGCACCGACGGCCTGGGCCTTGGCTTTTCTGCGCTCCAGCACTTCAAACGCCAACATGCCCAAGACCATGGCGATCACGAAGACCACGGCTTTGTCCTGGCCTGCACCCAGCGACACCAGCGCGGGCCCCGGGCAGAAGCCCGCCAAGCCCCAACCTGCTCCGAACAGCAGGCTGCCCACGACCAGGCGTGCATTGATGTCGTTGGATGTGGGCAGGCGCATGGCGCCACCCAGGAAGTTGGTGGTGCGCTTGCGGGCCATGCCGAAGGCCAGCACGCCCACCGCGATGGCCCCGCCCATGACGAAGGCCAGGGACGGATCCCAGGTGCCGAAGAGGTCGAGAAAGCCCACCACCTTGCCGGGGTCGGTCATGCCCGAGAGGATCAGGCCGAAGCCGAAGAGCAAGCCGATGAGGAACTCAGACAGGCCGTGTTCGAGGATGCGTTTCATGGGGGTACTCCAAAAAATGGGAGGAATGGACCGGGGGTGGCGTGATCAGCCCAGGGCGTGTCGAACCAGGTAGACGACAACAAATCCCGCGGCCATGAAGCTGACGGTGGCCACCAAGGACCGAGGCGACAGGCGCGAGAGCCCGCATACCCCATGGCCACTGGTGCAGCCCGACGCATAGCGCGTGCCGATGCCCACCAAGAGCCCGGCCGCCACCACCGTGCCCCATCCGGCCTCGATCCGCACCTCCCAGGGGCCCCGCAGGCCGGCATACAGCATGGGAGCGGCCAAGAGGCCGAGCACAAAGGCCACGCGCCATGCCACATCACCCGCCTTGGGGATGAGCAGCCCCCCCAAGATGCCGCTGATGCCCAGGATGCGGCCGTTGACCAGGATGAACAGCGCCGAGGCCAAGCCCAGCAGGACCCCGCCGGCCAATGAAAGCCCGGGTGTGAAGTGGTTCCAGTCGATCAGCATGACAAGGTCTCCATAGAAGATGAACAGAACTGTTGGTACAGCACGCCGATCACAGCCAAGGCCTGAGGGCTGGCGACCGTGTAGTGGATGTGTTTGCCCTCACGGCGCGTGCTGACCAACCCCTCTTCTCGCAACACGCCGAGTTGTTGCGACAGTGTGGGCTGGCCGATACCCAGTAGGGCCTCGAGTTCACCCACGCTTTTCTCGCCCTGGCTGAGTTGGCACAACAACAGCAGACGATCCGGGTTGGACAGTGTTTTGAGCAGGCGGCAGGCGCTGGCGGCGGACTGGCGCAGCTTGGCCAGGTCCAGCGCAGCAGTCGGCGCACCCGGATCTGAGGGCACCACCATGACGGTGGGCGCTTGCACCCGTGCCGGGCGCTTGGGGGAGGTGGCAGCAATCGGGCTCATGCAAACAGTATATTGAAAGATAGATTGTCTTGCAATATACTGTTACATCAGCATTCAATGAAATAAAGAGGAGGACCCTCCATGAGCGAAACGCCCAAGCCCCAAGTGCAGGCCTTTTTTGATGCCCCGACGTGGACCGTCACCTATGTCGTCTACGACCGCGAAGGAGGGCACGCCGCCGTGATCGACTCCGTGCTGAACTACGACCACAAGAGCGGCCGCACCCGCACCACGGGTGCTGATGAACTCATCGCCTTCGTCAAAGCCAAGGGCCTGAAGGTGCAGTGGATTCTGGAGACCCATGCCCATGCGGACCATCTCTCGGCAGCCCCGTACCTGCGCCAGCATTTGGGCGGTCGAATTGGGATCGGCGCCGGCATTGACGGCGTGCAAAAAGTCTTCAAGGGGCTGTTCCACCTCGAGCCGGAGTTCAAGACCGATGGCAGCCAGTTCGACCACCTGTTTCAGGACGGGGAGACCTTCTCCATTGGTGCAATCCAGGCTCGGGTGATGTCGGTGCCGGGTCACACGCCGGCTTGTGTGGCCTATGTGATCGGGGACGCTGTTTTTGTGGGCGACACCCTGTTCATGCCCGATGTGGGCACGGCCCGTTGCGACTTCCCGGGGGGAAATGCCCACACCCTGTACCGCTCGGTGCGCAAGCTGCTGGCCCTGCCGCCTCAGACGCGGCTGTTCATGTGCCACGACTACCCGCCCTTGGTGGACGGTCGCCCCCGTGCGGTAACTTGGGAAACCACGGTGGCCGAACAGCGCGAGCGCAACATCCACGTGCACGACGGCGTGAGCGAAGAAGCCTTTGTGAAGATGCGCACGGCCCGTGACGCCACCCTGGAGATGCCGGTGCTGATCATGCCCTCGGTGCAAGTGAACATCCGTGCCGGCGAACTCCCCCCCGCAGAGGCCAATGGCGTGAGCTACCTCAAGATTCCGCTGAACGCCGTCTGATGCACAGCGGATTCGCACCCAACCTCGGGTAAGTACGAATATCAGCCAATGCTGATTCAATCAGAATACTCTATAAATAAGCATAAACGCATATACAGGGA
This sequence comes from Betaproteobacteria bacterium, assembly GCA_009925955.1. Classification (GTDB taxonomy): domain Bacteria; phylum Pseudomonadota; class Gammaproteobacteria; order Burkholderiales; family Burkholderiaceae_C; genus RFTU01. Next base: position 2,894 of record RFPX01000009.1, on the reverse strand, counting down.
TGATGGAGGAGGCGCTGTGAACAATCCGAGCGAACGGCCCGGCCGCTTGCGCAAGGCACCGGAACACTTCATCACGCCTGAAGGCGTGCGCCAGGTGTTCGCCGAAGCCAAGGCGGGTCGACGCAGCTTCATCCGGCAGGCTTTCTCGGCCGCTGCGGCGGTCGGCGCAGCGGTGGCGGGCGCTGCGTCATCCCCTGCCAAGGCGGCTTCCAACCCGGTTCCGCCCGAGGGGGGTGACCCGCACATCCTGAACCTGCCGGCCCACACCACGGGTCTGGGCATGCCGGTGGTCACCGATGGCTACGGCAAGCCTTCGAAGTACGAGCAGAACGTCCAGCGCCGCCAAAGCCCTGGCCTGACGCAAACCAACCAAGCCAGCGTCAGCTTCGCACCGCTGCAAAGCCTGTTCGGCATCGTCACCCCCAGTGGGCTGCACTTCGAGCGTCACCACCAGGGCTGGTGGGACATCGATCCTTCCAAGCACCGCCTGATGCTCAACGGTTCGGACCCTTCGCTGATGAAGACCCCCAAGGTCTTCACCGTGGACGAGATCATGCGCATGCCCTGCGTCAGCCGCTTTCACTTCATTGAGTGCGGTGCCAACACCGGCATGGAGTGGGGGAACGTGGCGGTCCCCACCGTGCAGTACAGCCACGGCATGATCTCCTGCAGTGAGTTCACCGGGGTGCCGCTGAAGCTGCTGCTTGACCAGTGCGGTGTGGACTACAAGCGGGCCCGCTACGTGTTGGCCGAGGGTGCTGACGGCTCGTCCATGACGCGAACCGTGCCGATGGAGCTCATTGAAAGCGGCGAAGTCTTCGTGGCCTACGGCCAGAACGGCGAGATGCTGCGCCCGGAGAATGGTTACCCGCTGCGTCTGGTGGTGCCCGGGGTACAGGGTGTGAGCTGGGTGAAGTACCTGCGCCGCATCGAGGTGGGCGACCAGCCCTATGGCAGCAAGGACGAAGCCATCCACTACATCGACCTCATGCCCAACGGGCTGCATCGGCAGTACACCAGCACCCAGGAGTGCAAGAGCGTGGTCACCACGCCCTCTGGCGGGCAGGTCTTGCTCGACAAGGGCTTCTACAACATCAGTGGCCTGGCCTGGTCGGGGCGCGGCAAGGTCACCAAGGTCGATGTTTCAGTCGATGGCGGTCGCAACTGGCGCCCGGCCCGCCTGGAAGGCCCGGTCATGAGCAAGTGCCTCACGCGCTTCAACATCGACTGGGTTTGGGACGGTAAACCGGCGATCGTGCAAAGCCGTGCCACCGACGCCACGGGTTATGTGCAGCCCACCTACCGGCAGTTGCGCGCAGCCCGAGGCACACGCTCGATCTATCACAACAACGCGGTTCAAAGCTGGTTGGTGCAGGAGAGTGGGGAGGTCAAGAATGTCCAGCTTTCTTGATCGTCCCACCGCTGCGGTCGTGCGAAGCGCCTTCGTCGCTGTGGCGCTGTTGGCCGGCGCGGCTGCATCGGTATCGGCCCAAGTGCTGCCGGGCCTGGGGCGCCCCGCCACGCCCAAGGAAATCGCCGCCTGGGACATTGATGTTCGCCCCGACTTCAAGGGGCTGCCCAGAGGTGCCGGAACGGTGTCGCAGGGCCAGGACATCTGGGAGGCCAAATGCGCCTCCTGTCATGGCGTGTTCGGCGAGTCCAACGAGGTGTTCTCCCCTTTAATCGGCGGTACCACCGCCAAGGACATTGAAACCGGCCGGGTGGCCCGTCTGACGGATGAGTCATTCCCGGGCCGTACCACCCTGATGAAGGTGCCCACGGTGTCGACGCTGTGGGACTACATCAACCGGGCGATGCCTTGGAACGCACCGAAGTCGCTCAAGGTGGACGAGGTGTATGCGGTGACGGCCTTCATGCTGAACCTGGGCGGCATCGTGCCCGACAACTTCACCTTGTCTGACCAGAACATCCGCGATGTGCAGAACCGGATGCCCAACCGCAAGGGCATGACGACCGATCACGCCATGTGGCCCGGCAAGGGGCTGACCAGCGGGCGGCTGGATGTGAAGGCAGTGGCTTGCATGAGCAACTGCGCGACCGAGGCCTCGGTGGCTTCCATGCTGCCCGACCACGCCCGCAACGCGCACGGCAACCTGGCCGAGCAGAACCGGATCGTGGGGGCGCAGCGCGGTGCTGACACCACGCGGTCAGCCGGCTCGGGCCCAGATGCCAAGCTGCCGGCAACCCCGACCCGGGCCACCGCTCAAGCAGCCGCCGCTCCCGCGGGGCCGGACATCAACGGCATGCTGGCCAAGAACACCTGTACAGCCTGCCACGCGATGGACCGCAAGCTGGTCGGCCCCTCCTTCAAGGAGGTGGCTGACAAGTACGCCGGAAAGTCGGATGCGGTGGCTTATTTGGCCCAACGGATCAAGAATGGCGGCTCTGGTGTCTGGGGGCAGATCCCGATGCCGGCGCAGGGCATTTCGGCGCAGGATGCGCAGGTGCTGGCCCAATGGATCGCCCAGGGCGCCAAGAGGCCTTGAACGCCAGAGCTCCCAACCTTCCGCTACCCCATCCAACCGCCCGCGCCTGCAGGCGCGGCATCCAACACCTCAGGAGAAGACGATGATGCAAACCCGACGCGACATGCTGCAGCGCAGTGCTGCGGTGGCCGGCATGCTGGCCGGCATGGGCCTGTTGCCCCAGGTGGCGATGGCCAGCTGGAACAAGGCGGCTTTTGAGGCCAAGAACATGGCCGACCTGATGAAGGCCATGGGCACCTCAGCCCCTACCGAGAGCAAAGACGTGACCATCACCGGCCCCGACATCGCCGAGAACGGTGCGGTGGTGCCCGTGGGCTGCTCCACCACCCTGGCCGGCGTCAAGAAGCTGATGATCCTGGTGGAGAAGAACCCCAACATGCTGTGCGC
>RFPX01000080.1 GCA_009925955.1 Betaproteobacteria bacterium | reverse complement strand
GAGCGCATCACCGGTACGAAGCGCTCCTCGACCAACTCAGCCGAGCCGCACACCGCGCCGGCCACCACACGGCCCTGACCATCAAGGTACTTGGTGCCCGAATGGATCACGAGGTCGGCACCGTACTCGACAGGGCGCTGCAAGGCGGGTGTGCAGAAACAGTTGTCCACCGCCAACCACGCGCCGGCATGGCGCGCAATGTCGGCCAAGGCGGCGATGTCGCACACCTCGGTCAGGGGGTTGCTCGGGGTCTCGGCGAACAGCAGCTTGGTGTTGGGCTGCACGGCGCGCTTCCACTCGTCCACATCGGTTTGGGACACGAAGCTGCTTTGCACACCGAACTTGCCGAACTCACCTTGCAGGAGTTTGATGGTGGAGCCGAACACGCTGCGCGAACACACCACATGGTCACCCGCCTTGAGCAGGCCCATGACCAACAACATCACGGCCGACATGCCGCTGGAGGTCCCGATGCAGGCCGCGGTTCCTTCCAGTGCGGCCAGGCGACGCTCCATCATGCTGACGGTGGGATTGGAAAAGCGCGTGTAGACGAAAGCCTCTTCCTCATTGGCAAATCGACGGGCGGCCACCTCGGCACTGGGGTGTACGAAGCTGCTGGTGAGAAACAGCGCCTCGGCGTTTTCGCCCCACTGCGACGGCGGCAGGCCCTCGCGAACGGCCAGCGTGTCGAGCCCGACGCCCGCGGGAAGCCGGGTGTTGCCCCAGGGGCTGGCGGCGTCGTCGGCACCGCCTGGCGCAGGCGCGCCCTGGCGCTTGTTGGTCGTGTTCATGACAGGCCCTCCCGATCTGGAGCATTGGGCAAGGCCAGGCGTCCGCGGCCGCTGACCTCTTCCTCTTCGCCCTGCGCCTGACGCTGTGCAGCCATGGCGGCGAAATCGCTCTCGCTCACATCGCCCGTGATGTAGTGGCCATCGAAACAGGAAGCCTCAAACCCCTGGATGCGAGGGTTGAGTTGCCCCACCACACGCTTCATGGCGTCCACGTCCTGGTAGATCAAGGCATCGGCACCGATGAAGGCACGGATCTCCTCCACCGAGCGGTCGTGCGCAATGAGCTCTTCACGCGTGGGCATGTCGATACCGTACACATTGGGGAATCGCACGGGAGGCGCAGCACTGGCCATGAAGACCTTGCGCGCTCCGGCCTCACGGGCCATCTGCACGATTTCCTTGCTGGTGGTGCCGCGCACGATGGAGTCGTCGACCAGGAGCACATTGCGGCCTTTGAACTCGCTGGTGATGGCGTTGAGTTTTTGGCGCACGCTCTTCTTGCGCATGGACTGCCCCGGCATGATGAAGGTGCGGCCCACATACCGGTTTTTCACGAAGCCCTCGCGGTAAGGGCGACCCAACTCCACGGCCAACTGCATGGCCGAAGGACGGCTGCTTTCTGGGATGGGGATCACCACGTCGATATCAGAAGGCGGCATCATCGAAATCACCCGTTGGGCCAGGCTTTGGCCCATGTTCACCCGCGCCTGGTACACCGACACCCCATCGATCACCGAGTCGGGCCGCGCCAGGTACACGTATTCGAAGACACAGGGGTGAAGCATGGTGCGCTCGGCGCAGGACTGCGCATGCACCTGCCCCTTGAGGTCGATAAACAAGGCCTCACCCGGCGCCACATCGCGCACCAGCTTGAAGCCGCTGCCGTCCAGTGCCACGCTTTCACTGGCCACCATCACATCGGTGCCCAGGTCGGTTTGCGCCACCCCGTAGACCAGCGGACGAATGCCATGAGGGTCTCGAAAGGCCAGAAGGCCATGGCCTGCGATCAAGGCCACCACCGCGTAGGAGCCCTTGATGCGTCGGTGCACACCCCGTACGGCCTCGAAGACCCGATCGGGTGTGAGCTGCACATCACGCGCCACGCCCTCCAGTTCGTGGGCCAGGATGTTGATCAGCACCTCGGTGTCGCTCTCGGTGTTGAGGTGGCGACGGTCGATGTCGAACAGCTCGCGCTTGAGCGCCGTGGCATTGGTCAGGTTCCCGTTATGGACCAATACGATGCCGTAAGGGGCGTTGACGTAGAAGGGCTGTGCCTCCTCTTCGCTGTAGGCATTGCCTGCGGTGGGGTAGCGCACCTGACCCAGCCCCATGTTGCCGCCCAGGGCCCGCATGTTGCGGGTGCGAAACACGTCGCGAACCATGCCGCGGGCCTTGTGCATGAAGTACTTGTCACCCTGCATGGTGACGATGCCCGCAGCATCTTGGCCACGGTGCTGCAGCAGCAACAAGGCGTCATAAATCAGCTGGTTGACCGCTGATTGGGACATCACGCCCACGATCCCGCACATGCCCGTTTCTCCTTGCTACTTGCCGATGAGCACGTCGCGTGCCTTTTCGGGGATCTGTTCCTGCACCTGCTCGCTCAGGCCATCGGGCCAATAGGGCCGCAGACCTTCAATGAGGCGCTCCAACCAGACACGCCCTTGGGAGGCCTGCCAACCCTCCAAGTCTTTCAACGGTGTCCAGCCCACGACGGTGGCCACCACCAGCAGTATCAGTACGCCGCGCACCAGGCCAAAGGCTGCACCGCCCAGCCGATCCGGCACCTGCAAGGGCGTGGCATGCACCACACGGCGCAGCAGCCGCGCCGCCAAGGCCCACACCAGCAGGATCACCAGGAACAACACCACGAAAGCACTGCCACGCCCAAGCTCTGGGGTGTAGCCTTGCAAAGACCACTGCGCCATGAGCCAGGGTGAAAAACGTTGGGCACCCACGTAGGCGACCACCCAGCCCAAGAGGGAGGCGGCTTCGTAGATGAAGCCCCGCCACACGCCAACCCCGGCGGAAACCGCCAGCACGATCAGCATGGCCACGTCCACCGCGGGCATGTCCAAGATCTGCATGAAGGGCCGCCCGCCTCAGAGCTGCAGCAGCGACGCTGCCACACCTGCTGCCTTGATCTTGGCCTGAACCTCCTGGGCTTCCTGGCGACTGGAGAACGGGCCCACGCGCACACGGACCCGGGTGACGCCTTCGATCACAGCGGCTTGCGTGTAGGTCTTGATGCCCATGCGCTCCAACTTCTGGCGCACCTCGCGCACCGTATCCAGGTCGGTGTACGAGCCGGCCTGCACGATGAAGCGGCCACGGTCCTTATCGGCGTCTTTGGCGTGATCCTTGGCGCCGTGTTGGGCGGTGTCTTTCTTGCCATCCTTGGGGCTGCCTGCGGTGGGGTCTGTACCGCTGTCCTTGGCACGGTCACCCTTGCTGGGCGGCAGCACCTCGACTTCCACCGGGGCCGGTGGGCTGGGTGTGGCAGCAACCACGGCGGTGGCGCTTGGTGGGCTGGCCGGCTCGACCGGGGGCTGCTGCACGGCCGCAGCCGCAGACGACGGGGGCACCTTGGCGACCGGCGTTGAGGTGGCCCCTCCCGCACCCTGTGTGGCCGCAGAGCCCGCACTGCCCAGGGGGGGCGCCTGCTCGCGGTTGGGAATGTCGATGGGGATGTCCACCGGCAGCGGGCGGGGCTGGGTTTGGAACACCAGCGGGAAACCGATGATGCCGATGCCCAGGAGCACGACGGCCCCAAGCAGGCGGCGGCGCGCCTGGTCCCGTGCAGCCTGAACCGCCAGGGCTGCGGAGGAGCCAGCCACCCCGGTGGAGGTCGCCCCCCCCGCGGAGGCGGCATCCGTGGCGGTTCCGGGGCGACGCAGGAATTTCAGGAGGGCCATCTTGTAGGTCGGTCGGCCGCTACCGGCAGGCCAGTCATGCGCAACAGGGCGGATTCCAGCTGGGCTGCGAAGCCGCCGTACACCGCCCAGGCGGTGCTCACGCTAGCGGCCGTGAGCCGACCCCAATCGGGGCAGGCCCTGGGCAGTCACGCCCCCCACGGTCCAGAAGGATCCAAACACCAGGATTCTATCTGCGGGGTCTGCGGCAGCCAGGGCGGCCTGCAGGGCCTGTTGGGGGTTGTCGTGTCGCATCACCACAGCGCCCTGCAGCACCTGCTGCAACTCCTCGGCCGTGGCCGCACGCGGCGTGGGCAGGCCGCAGACATGCCACTGTGTGACCAGGGGCAGCAGCGGACGCACCACCTGCGCCAAGTCCTTGTCGCGCATGGCGCCAAACACCGCAAAGGTTCGCGGGTAAAAGCCCATCTGGTCAAGGTTGACCGCCAAGGTGGCCACGGCATGGGGGTTGTGGGCCACGTCCAGCACCAGCACCGGCTGACCCGGCACGATCTGGAAGCGACCGGGCAGCTCAACCAGGGCCAGCCCCTCGCGCACAGCCTGTGCGCTGATGGGCAAGCGATCGGACAGGGCTTCAAAGGCCGCCAACACGCCAGCTGCGTTGATCAGCTGGTTGGCGCCCCGCAGGGCGGGATAGGACAAGGCGTGGTAGCGCCGGCTGCGGCCCTTCCACTGCCACTGCTGGCGGTCGCCCGCATGGGCAAAGTCCCGTCCTGCCAGCCAGAGGTCCGCGCCCACCGCCTGCGCATGGTCGACGACCGAGGCCGGCGGCACCGGGTCGCTGACGACGGCGGCGTGGCCAGGGCGCATGATGTGGGCCTTTTCGCGGCCGATGCTGTCGCGGTCGGGGCCCAGGTACTCGGTGTGGTCGAGGTCGATACTGGTGATGATGCTGACATCGGCATCGATGATGTTCACCGCGTCCAGCCGCCCGCCCAGGCCCACTTCCAGAATGACCAAGTCCAGCGGTGCCTGCGACAGCAGCCGCATGATGGCCAGCGTGGTGAACTCAAAGTAGGTCAGCGTGGTCTTGCCGCGCGCGGCCTCAACCGCCTGAAAGTGCGGCAACAGCGCGCCGGGGTCCACCATCTGGCCCTGCAGCCGGCAACGCTCCTCGAAGTGCACCAGGTGTGGCTTGCTGTAGAGGCCCACCCGGTAGCCTGCACGAAGGGCAATCGCCTCCAGCATGGCGCAGGTGGAGCCCTTGCCGTTCGTGCCAGCCACCATCACGACCGGCACCTCAAAACGCAGGCCCAGCCGCTGTGCCACTTCCCGGGTGCGCGACAGCGTCATGTCGATGCCCACCGGGTGCAGGCGCTCCACATGGGCCAGCCATTCGGCCAGGCTCGCGTTCGGGCCAGGCGATCCCAAAACACCCGCGGCGCCCACTTCAGGCGCCGCGGCGGGGTGGAGGCGGCTGTTGGGATCGGCCGTCGTCATGCCACCGCGTCGGCGCTTTGGCGCTGCAACATGGCCAACAAGCGCGCCACTTTCAAACGCAGTTCGCGCCGGTCGACGATCATGTCCACCGCGCCCTTGCTGAGCAAGAACTCGGCGCGCTGGAATCCTTCGGGCAGTTTCTCGCGCACCGTGTTTTCAATCACGCGCGGGCCGGCAAAGCCAATGAGCGCATTGGGCTCGGCCACCACCACATCGCCCATGAAGGCAAAGCCGGCGGAAACGCCGCCCATCGTGGGGTCGGTGAGCACGCTGATGTAGGGCAGCTTGGCCTTGGCCAACAGGGTGAGCGCCGAGTTGCACTTGGCCATCTGCATCAGGCTCAACAAGCCCTCCTGCATGCGGGCGCCGCCGGTGGCGGTGAAGCACACAAAGGGCACCTTTTGCTCAATGGCCGACTCCACGCCGCGCACAAAGCGCTCGCCCACCACCGAGCCCATCGAGCCGCCCATGAAATCAAACTCAAAGCAGGCCGCCACGAGCGGCACGCTCATGACCGAGCCGCCCATGACCACCAAGGCATCGGTCTCGCCGGTGTTCTCCAGGGCTTCCTTCAGACGCTCGGGGTACTTGCGGCTGTCCTTGAACTTCAGCGCGTCCACCGGCATCACTTCCTGGCCCACTTCGTAACGGCCCTCGGCGTCCAGGAAGGCGTCCAGCCGTGCGCGCGCACCGATGCGGTGGTGGTGCCCGCATTTGGGGCACACGTTGACGTTTTCGCGAAGGTCGGTGCTGTAGAGCACGGTTTCGCATGACGGGCACTTGACCCACAGGCCCTCGGGTACCGAGCGGCGTTCGGCGGGATCGGTGGGTTGAATCTTGGGCGGCAGCAGCTTCTCAAACCAGCTCATGCAACAGCTCCTGGTTGGGGCGCGGGCCGGGATTCAGACAGAGCGTCCAAGGCGCCGCGGATTTCGGCGATGAACGCACCGGCCGAAGCCGCCACCTTATCACGGGGCTGGGCTTCGAGGATCTGCACCAGGCGCGAGCCGATCACCACCGCATCCGCGTGCCGGCCGACGGCCTGCGCCGTTTGTGCATCGCGGATGCCAAAGCCCACCCCCACCGGGATGCTGACATGGCGCCGAATGCGCGGAATGGCCTGGGCCACGGCTTCGGTGTCCAAGTG